>CALKXD010000048.1 GCA_938003855.1 uncultured Granulosicoccaceae bacterium
AAAGCGGGTAAATGTCCAGCACATTTATGTTCACACGATGCTGGTTCTGCAGGTAAATTTTGCTGTAACATACTTTAATCATTTTACAGCTGCCAAGGGGGAAACGCTTGACATCAGATAATTTTCTGAGCGACTGGCGGGAAAAGGCGCTGAACACTGAAGCGGCAATAAATAGTGTCGTGATCGGTCAGCAAGCGCTTGTCAGACTAATCAACATCGCTTTGTTCGCACGGGGCCACGTATTACTCGAGGGTGATGTCGGGGTCGGCAAGACTACCGTTTTACGCGCTTTTGCCCGGGCCGCCGGTGGCGATTTCGAACGCACAGAGGGCACCATAGATCTGATGCCCAACGACCTGGTCTACCACACCTACGTTGATTCTGACGGACAACCACGGATTGACCCGGGGCCGCTGCTTCGGCATGGTGAAAACCTCACCACCTTTTTTTTCAATGAAATTAATCGTGCGCGGCCACAAGTACAGTCGCTACTACTGCGTGCTATGGCTGAGCGATCAGTATCAGCATTCAATCGCGAGTATCGCTTTCCACACATGACGGTATTCGCCGATCGCAACAAAGTAGAGAAAGAAGAAACCTTTGAACTGGCCTCCGCTGCACGCGACCGTTTCATGTTCGAGCTTAATATGGCGACACCGCAAGACGATGACATACGCCGCTCACTGATTATCGACAAGGCTTACCACAACGCAGACACACTCATTGAGCAACTCGCAACCGGCACCTGCCCCGGTGATCAGCTCAATAACATCGGCGCCACCATCCAGAACACGGTCCAGACCAGTCCTGCCATCGAGAAATACCTGCTTGAGGTGTGGCGCGCCAGTGAAAAACCGTCAGCGTTCGGCGTGGCCGTGGAAGGCGTTGATATGGATCGACTGATTCTGGCCGGCGCAAGCCCGCGTGGTATGAGCGCTATGGTCAAAGCGTCACGCGTTGTCGCATGGATTAATGACCGCGATCATGTACTACCGGAGGATGTTCACGCTGTACTGCCGGCAGCGCTCGGCCACCGGGTGTTCTTTAACCCGATCTATGAACTACGCCGGTCAGACATTGCACCGGTACTGGTCCAATCAATAATGAATCGCGTGGCCTCCCCCTGATGCAGGCCACCGACACTGAATTCGTCTACCGTCTGCCACGCAACGCCGGTAACAACAGACCTGGCTCACACCGCAGCAACAGTCGCGGAGCCGGTATGAATTTCGTCTCCCACGCAAAACTCCTAGACCAACCGGATCCACGGCGCCTTGACTTGCGTGCCAGCATCAGCAGCATTCAAAAAGACTGGCTGGTGCGGGTTAATCAGCAGCGCGCCTCGATAACCGTGTCGGCCATAATCGACGTGTCTGCCTCAATGCACTTCGGCGCTCAACACAAAAAGCTGCATGTCGCTGCGCAATTCCTGCAGGCACTGGGTTTCAGCGCGGGCGGGCTCGGCGATACTGTCAGCTTGCAGGCATTCGATACCATCCAGCGCGAAGACCTCACCATGCCGGCCAGGCCGGGGCGCGGACTGGGTCAGACGATGGCCAGCCTTATACAAGACTCAATCCCGTCAAGCCCGGGTCACGCCAGCATGGAAGCATTGTCCCGTTGTATAGAAAGCGTGGCTGCACGTGCCGACCTGGTGTTTATCGTCAGCGACTTTCACTGGCCTCTAGACACGCTGGAGCAACTGCTCGACCCGCTGGCCGGGTCGATGGTGGTTCCCCTGGTGATATGGGATAATGCCGAAGTCCGCCCGCCACAAGGCAAACACCTTCTATCCGCAGTGCAACTTGGTGGCCGGCGCACCCGTCAATTGTGGCTGACACCGGCGATCCGCAAACAATGGATTAGCAACGTAGAGAGCCGCCGCAACGCTATTGCAGCGGCATTTGCCGGTCGAGACGTTAAGCCGTTTCTGATGACCGATGGCTTTGATCCTGAAGCGCTGTCCCGATACTTTATGGAAGCTGGCGTCTGATGCATTTTATAGTTTGCGGTTTGCTGTATCTGTTTACGTTATCGGTGGCTCATGCAAACCTCATCGTCGAGCAACCACCCAAGGCCTACGGCTATTTTATTGGCGATGTTCTGCTGCAACGCGTACAACTGACAACGGCCGACGGACTGATCACCCCGCCCGCGCTGGAAGATGATCAGCGGATTGACACCTTCCTGCACCTCATGCCGGTCATCGAGACAACAGCCGGCAATCAACAATGGCTGGAACTACGCTACCAGATCATTAACGCACCGGCACAGACACAGCTGATCAGTCTGCCGGCACTGACTTTCACAGCCGCAAACGGTGACCAACTAACGCTCCCGGCCTGGCAGTTCACTGTGGCGCCATTGACCGCCACTGACGGTGAATCGCAACCCTCAGCACTGCCTGATCGCAATGCACGCAACCTGATCCGGCAACACAGTACTGCAACGCTTCGCCTGAGCCTGGCGGCACTGGCGATTACCGCTGGGTTATGGCTGCTGTGGTGGCTATTCAGGCACTTTAAAGACCCCCACACTCTGCCGTTTGCAAAGGCCAACCGGACCATAAAACGGCTTCCCGGCGCAACACGTGACAATGAGCCGAACGCCTGGATCGCTCTGCACCATGCGTTTAATCAGGTTGCCGGCAAGACTATCAGTGGCAATTCTTTACCCGAACTATTCGACGCTGCCCCCTGGCTTGCCGACCACCAAAGTGCCATCAAAGAATTTTACACCGCCTCAGCCGAACGTTTTTTTCAACCCGCCGGAAAGCCACCGGTCATCGCGGTCAGCGATTTGTGCCAGTCCCTGCAACGCACCGAAAAACGCCAGGCCAGAACCACACCGGAATCCGCGGCAAGTTAGCATGCCAGGCATTGAATTCCAACAACCGCTGCTGCTATTGCTATTGCCGTTGGCGTTACTCCCGCTACTCCCGAATCGAGCAGACGCCCTGCCTTTTCCCTGGATAGAATGGCTCCCGGCTGATATCACCGGCCAGCGTCTGCACCGACTGTGGCAGTGGCTGGCCGCGCTGACTATCGCGTTGCTGGTGGCTGCGTTGGCAGGCCCGATGAGCCCGGAGAATGTTATCGAGCGGATTGGCCGCGGTGCAGAGATCTCTATTTTACTTGATCGCAGTGCCAGCATGGACTCGGAAATCCGCCGCGCGATTCAAAAGGACTATCAGCTTACAGAAGTTACCCAAACCAAAAACGGTATTGCCAGAGAAGCTCTGACCTGGCTGCTCGCACAGCGCCCGGAAAATCGCTACGCACTGACGTTATTTAATGTTGTCCCTATGCGGATTGCAGAATTCACCGACGACAGCGCTTTTCTGCAGGCAGGCCTGGATGCCAGTGGCATTGGCCGCGGGCCGAAGGAAACCAACATGGGCCGCGCATTACTATCGGCCATCAATGCGTTTAATCAGCGGCCCTATACCGGTAGTCGCGCCGTGTTACTGGTGTCCGACGGGGGTGCCAAGCTCGATGAAAAAACCCGCCAACAGATCCAGGAGGGCATGCAGCGTAACAAGATAAGTTTATATTTCATCTATGTGCAAAGTGGCATCAACACCCCGGACTTCGAGCTGGTGGGCACAGACGCAAAAACACGCTCAGAGGAAATAGAACTGCACTTGTTTTTCCAGAAAATCGGCGTCAAGTACCAAGTATTTCAAGCGGATGATCTGGCCTCCATGAGTGACGCAGTCGCGATCATCGACGGTCAGGAAAATCTACCATTGACTTATTTCGAACGCATTCCCGGTGTTGACTACAGTAGATTTCTACTGATTTGCGCACTGCTCAGTTGCGCGGCACTGACACTAATGGCGGTGTTGCGTCTGGAGTCCCTCAAATGAAACGAAGTACGGTGCATGGCTTTTTTGCTGTTGTTTGTGCGGGCCTGCTACTCACCTCTGCGTGGCAGGCTTACCGCCTGTTCGAAAACCGGCAAACGATCAATGCCGTAAACGCGGTGCCTGACAGCATCCGCGACCCCGATTATGAAATCAACCCGGATGCTCATCCCGCCGTACTGCTGGCTACCGCCACCGCACTGTCGGCAGGCGGTCAATTTGAAGCCGCCGAATCCAGCTATGTAAAACTGATTGATCAGCAGCAACTTCAGCCGCTCGGTCAGGCTGCGCGCTATAACCTGGCTAACCACTACCTGAAACGAGGCATGCGCACTGACTTACCCGGTGGCCAAACGCAGCCACTCATTGAAATAGCCAAGCAACGCTACCGTGATCTGCTGCACTCAAACGCCGACGACTGGGACGCACGGGTAAACCTTGAATACGCTCTGCGTCTGGCCCCCGAGCTATCCGAAAACGATCGAGACAAAGGACCACCGATTAAAAGCGTCAATGTGATTGTGCCGGACTTCAAACTCAAGGATCTGCCTTGAGCACACGCAATAACATCGTCGAGCGACTGCTCGATAAAAACAACCTTATTGTGCTGGCCTTAGTTTCGCTGATCGTCTGTGTGTTTATGCAACCAAGGGTAATGAACCGCCCGACCTATAAATTCCAGGTAACGTTTGATATCTCGCAAAGTATGAAGGTACGGGACCTCCTCATCGACGGTACCGAAGCCAGCCGCCTGACCGTTGCCAAGCAGGCAGCGCGTGGACTACTTCAGAGTCTGCCTTGCGGATCGAGTATCGGCTGGAGTGTATTCACCGGTCGACGGGTGGTTGCCCTGGTCACTCCGGCTGAAGTCTGCGAGCACTATGCCGGGCTGTTGTCATCACTGGGTTTTATAGACAGTGGCATGCGCTGGGCAAACGCCAGTGGCATCGGCAAGGGCCTGCACCAGAGCATTCGCGCCGCCGATGCACTGGACGAGACACAAATTGTTTTTATAACAGACGGTCAGGAAGCCCCACCGCAACGCACAGGTCACCGCGGTATGCCGTCAACTGACAAATACAAAATTAACGGCCTGATTGTCGGTGTCGGTGGTGAGACTCCGGTGCGAATTCCCAAGACAGTTGACCAGGCTGGACGGGTTACGGCTTACTGGCAGGCCGATGAAGTCGTTCAAAAACCGGATGCAGCATTTGGTCAGAGCCATGAAGAACTATCGAGCCGGCAGGATGTGCATTTACGCAAACTGGCACGTCTGGCAGAGCTTAACTACCTGCCATTGGAATCACCGGATCAATTGCCCGAGGCAGCCATGGTAAAAGCACTAGGTCTGGACAAGCCGGTACCGGTTGATCTACGCTGGATACCAGCATCACTGGCCCTGTTGTTTATCTGTTGTCGCTTTCTGCCGCGCAGAGCCCGGCAATGGTAACGACGCAAACGACCAGACTGCCAGTCCAGCAGACACAGCTAAAGCCGCAATTGCTCTTCCGCCGCCATGCCGGACTATTTAACCGGTTGGTAGACTTCGGTAAAATTATCGCGGTTGGGCATACGGATCATCGATAAGCGATCGGCATCAAGGTAGGCTCCCGATTCCAGCAAGTCACTTAATTCAAGCAGATAGGCGATCACAGCGTATACCTCTTCATTGCTCAGTGAGTAGGGGACAGACGGTGGCATCGAGCGGCGAATATAATCGAACAAAGGCGGCCCATACGGCCAGTACACAGCGATGCCTTTATCGGGGTAGGCGGTAGCCAACAGGGCGCGATCACCCACCAGTTCCAATGCACTGCCACCCATGCCCCTGGGACCGTGGCAGATCATGCACTTGTCCTGAAATACCTGCTCACCAAGCAAGGCATTGCCCTCTCCGTCAGGAAGACCACTACCATCGGCCATGATCACAGCAGGCAAGTCAGCCTGGTCCTGCGCACTCAGCGGCATACCAAGCCCGGGCGCATCATCAGCGACGACATTACCCGTCAGCAGCAGTACTGCCAGAATAGATGACAAGCGGTTACGCATAGACGTGACGCACCGAACCGTCAGCGGCAATAGAAAACACCACCACGGCATTGTAGTGGTAGTACATGTTCGTCCCTCTGTTTTCAAGCAGAGTGGCTCTATCTGGCTGGGCCAATCCATTGGAGTCGTATGCACGGCTTCGTAGAGTGACGGGTGCACCGTCCCAACGCCAGGGCAAACGAAAGCGCGTTAGGGCTTTGTCGAGCACCGGTGGCTGTAGAACCGCTTCGATCCAGTGGTTACCACCGTCTGTGCTGACTTCGACACGGGATACCTGACCGCTGCCAGTCCAGGCCAGGCCGCTAATCTGGTGATAGCCGTGTTGCGATAGTGTATCGCCCGCCGTCGGTGAGGTAATAACTGACTTGACGCCCATCTCGAAACTGAAGCGCTCGATACTGCCATCTTTTTGCAGGTCGGTATAGCTGACAGTATCGAATCGGGACATCTGCGGTACGTCACTTGCCCTAAGCGCTCTAAGCCACTTAACATTAACAATACCTTCCCATCCCGGTACCAGCAGCCGCGCAGGAAAACCATTTTCGGGTCGCACCGGTTCTCCGTTCTGGTACAACGCGACAAGGGTGTCGTCGAGAATTTTATCCATCGGGATACTGACAGCAACACCTGACGCATCGTAGCCATCGGCAATCAACCAACGCGCATTTTTATCAATGCCTGCTTCATCCATCAACACAGACAAGGGCACGCCGGTCCATTCACTACACGACACCAGACCATGGACATAACCCGTTGGTGCTTGTGCCGGGGTTGGATGCCACAACGAATTGCTGTTACCACCACACTCTATAAAACTTATCCGTGAAGTCATCGGGTAGCGATGCAGAGTATTGAGGTCGAACACCAACGGCTGCTTTACGGCACCGTGAATGGTAAGTTGCCACCTGGCCGGATCGATTACCGGCACGCCGTTATGGTGACGCTCAAAGTGCAGGCCGTTAGGCGTTATAGTGCCCTCCAGCGCATGCAGCGGGGTCCAGGATACGCCATCTCCTGACAGCGATCGGTCGGCAGAAACCCAACGGATCGGGCTGTCGATTGCTGTCCGTGGCTGCCCGTAATTGCTAAAATCACCACCGGGCACCTGCCAGCTTTCGGGGAGCTTTTCAGCGGCGAGCTGTGTGGCAGTACCGGTCGCCCCCAGAGACACTACGCCAGCCGCTCGCTTGATAAATTGCCGACGATGGCTGGTCGCTGATGGTGTTTTGCTTTTTTCAGTCTCCGACGGAGTTGCCGCCACGCTACTTTTTTTGATCAATCTCATCGAGCAGTCCTTCTATGATGCGCACTATTAGCGCCGGATCATCGACGTGTACGTGATGCCCGCTCTTGTCTGCACGTACAAAGCGTCCGTCACTGCTCAACGTGACAAGATCGGATTGCAGTTGCTGCCAGATCGTGTTGCGGTTTGTGTCAGCCTGGGTATCAGCATATAAGTCCCGGCCTCGACTGACTACCGTTACCGGATAGTCTACTTTGGTACGAATTCGTCGAATCTGCCTCGCCGACTCTCTGAACAACGACATCTCCGCGTGAGTGGCTGAATAGGTTTTCCTCATGCGTGAAAGCGCTTTGACTTTTCGTTTTATTTCGACAGGGAGATTATCCGGCACATCACTGGCCGCCAGCACAAAGTGCTGACCGGTAGGCATCATCGCCTTGCCACCGGCAATCTGCAAACGGTCGAACTGATCTTCATGCGAGGCATCTACCAGCACCATTGCTTTCACAGATATATCCGGCAGGGCAGCGAGTTCGCGAATCACCAGGCCACCAAAAGAATGCCCGACCAGTATCAACGATTTATTTAGCGCCAGCTTTTTCAGCATTGCAGAGGCTTCCAGTGCCAATTGCCGTGCAACCCTCGGATACGGTGAAGGGTCGCTCCACGCATAACCGGCACGATCATAGATACAGGTGCGAGTGCGAGTCGAAATTTTATCCCTGACCGGAATCCATTCCATAGCGCTGCCGCCCAGCCCGGCCTCAAAAAGCACTGTGATCTCGCCCTGCCCCTGACAATCAGCATGCAGACGATGATGTTCAAACGCCACCAGCGTACCAGGCGGGTTTTTAATAAATCCAAAATCCAGCGGTTCATTGTCAGCCGCTTGCATAGCAACACACTGAAGCAGTAAGGCCACCGTTATCAGAAACTTCAGCAATGCACCGGCCACCACCACAATCCGGCTGAATCCGTGGTATCACTATAAACAGCCATTTACGGTAGATACTGCGCGAGTTCCCGAACCACCGAACTGAGTTTTTCTTCGAGTTCTACCGGCACATCACACAACGCCCCGATTGCCTGCTCGCGTTGATCATAGACCCGCTGATGCCAGGCCAGCGTTTCTTCAATCTCGGTGCGGCGTTCAGGGCTAACCGTAGTGCCACCCTGATCAAGAGCGGCCAGTTCATTGAGGGTCGAACCAATCTGGTCAGCGATAGAAATCTGCTGTCGGGTATAACGTTTTATTCCGTTGATGTAGCGATCACGACGCTGGTTGGCTGTGTCGACAATTCCCTGCGCTACGGTATTCAGTGTTGCCAGGCGAGAAGCTTCAGGAACTGACTCGACAAACGCTTCGACGCGCTGTTGCTCGATCTCGGTGAATTGATCCAGGTTACTGAATTCTTCAACAATGCTGGAAAGCGACGGATCTTTTCGCCAGGCGTCCAGTTGTTCGTCGGTGATTTCCTCAGGCCACATCACTGCCGTGACTATCTCCGGAACCAGAACCTGAATGCAAGGCCACTCCGGATCACTGGTCTGAGCGATGGTATTCGCGCTAAAGGCCAGTGACAACACCCAAAAGATCTTTCGCATAAGCACTCTCTACAGTATTAGCGGGACATGGACTGCTTCAGGGCCTGACCACAATTCCCCACGGCAATCGCCCGACTTTGATCGATTTAATAACACGACGCTTTTTAAGATCGATCACTGACACATCACCACTGACACCGTTGGTGGTAAACAACCGTTGTTGATCAGGTGAAAATTCAAGATTCCAGACGCGAGGACCAACAAGCAGGTATTTTTCGACCTCAAAGGTTTTCGCGTTGATCACCGCAACTCTGGCTGACGGACCCAGCGCAACATACACTTTATCACTACCATCTGTGGCGATCTTTACACCGACAGGTTGTATCGACTCTTTGCGAAGGCCCCGTACTTCAAACTCTATTTTGTGCTTAATTGTGTAGGTTTCGGTATCTATCACAGATACCGTACCGCCGATTTCAGAAGACACCCATACTTCTTTTCCATCGGGGGTAAACTGCGCAACCCGGGGACGGGAGTCAACCAGCACGTTGGCTTCGATCTTCAGCGTCTCTGTGTTGATGAAGTGCGTCATGTTAGTGGTCTCTGAAGTGCTGGCCAGCCACTTTCCATCGGGACTCAGGCCTATGCCTTCGGGCTCTATACCGACCGGTATTTCTTCGAGTTTCTGCCGTTTGTCAACGTCGACCACGGTGACCATGTTGTCGTCTTCGTTGGCAATATATAAACGGCCCCTGGCATCCAGGGCCATAAGCTCGGGGTCAGGGCCGGAAGGCAGTGTATGCACCACTTTGCCGGTCTGCAGATCGAGCACCTCGATGTGATCATCATCACTGGTGCACATGTAGAGAAAATCTTCATCTTCACTGAGCACTATACCCCGCGGTCGCTGACCGACCTGAATGGTATCGGTAACCTCGAGAGATTCGCCGTCGATCACCGATATAGTATTATCTTTCTCATTGGAGACATAGAGCGTGTAGGCACCGGCGGTTTGAGACACACTGGCACCCATTGCAAACACCACAGCAACCGCACATCGGCAAACCGTGGTCCTGACAACGGTCGTTAAATACTGATTTACTTTAGACACGCAGTTTTTCCTAAAAGTCTGTGCAACCGGATTCCGGTTCGTCAAAGCCAAGGGTATCCAGTTCGGATACTTCATGTAAAAAACCTTTCTGGGGCGACACTGAAACCAACATCCTTGAGCCGGTGATCAATATCGGTTGCCGCAATTGACCGTTCCACGATCTAAAGCTCAACGGCACCCCCTTAAAACCTGCCAGTTTCAGCTTATCTGATAGCAAAAAGGCTTTCACAGAAGCCGGGTCGGCACGGTTGGTATTTGTAACCGCATCACTGATGGCTCTCATCGCCAGCCAGGCGGCGTAGTCGCGTTCCGACATAACACGCCCCGCCAGCTTGATAAAGCGGCGTTGAATCTGTGTAGCCCCCCACTGCTCCTGCGTTCTGTGCCATGCCGTCGGTGTTAAGCCCTGCGTTCCCGCAACAGGGCGCGGCAAGGTAGTTCGATGCATCAGATATTCGCCAAACTCGTCGTATTCGTCCGCAACTACGACGACATCGTGCTCTTTAAATTGTGTGAAAACCGGAACTTCCTGCTGCAGTGAGTGATGGCCGGAATCAGTGCGGCGTGCACCAGGCTCGGCAGTCCAGTCTTTTTCTTCAACAAGCTTTAATCCGAAACGATCAATCGCCCGTCGCAAGGCATCAGCATAAAGCTTGTCCTGCAGGTGTCGGCCGGTAACCAGCACTACTTTGCGCCATCGTTTCCAGGCCAGATACTGAGCAAGTGCATCAGCGACCATGGCGCGGCTCGGCGGCAGATGCAGAACGGTGGTACTGCAGTCCCGGTTACGCAGCGAGTCATCCATTGCCCGCACACTCATGATCAAAACCTCTGGCACTAACCCTTTAATGCGGTTTAGATCATCTGCATCGAGATCAGCAATGAACAACCTGGCACCGCCATCGACCAGTGCGGTGAAGCGCTGGACGATATCGTCTTCGGTGTCAAGAATGACCTGTTCAAGCTGATACTTGTGATTAAGAAAATTACCGGTGGTCTGACTGTCCTGCAGACCCAGCACACTACCGGGTATTCCGTTATCCTCGATGGGTGCATCAAGCAGCGACAACGGGATGACGGTGTTTTCTACACGACCCAACCAGGTAATCGGGATATCAAGCTGCTGCTGTGCGCTCACGATATTACTGAACAACATCAGCGCTATTATTAATACCACACGCTTAGTAAAACTACCTAAACCGAGGGATATCATTAAAACCGGCAGTGGCAAACCAGCAGCAGACAAGCGGGCAATATAGTTTCCGTAATTCTGATTTGCCGAAACAAGGTTACAAACAGGACCTTCGCGTACGCCCGAAAGCCAGGGCAGGAGATCAGTCAATCGCCCCTGCCCCTTCATCTTAATACCACCTCCCGGTGTGTAATCGTTGCGTCGACTAGCGAATGGTAAACTGTACTTGCTGTGACTCACCTGTTGTCCCCGGAATACGTACAGTGAAAGTGCCTGGTCTGATGGCGATGAATTTTATCGTTGCTGTTCCTTCATCATCGAACTCCATACTGTGCAGACCCAGCGGCCGTATTTCGATATCATTTATAACTATTTCATCAATCCAGATATTGCGGAAAAACTCCGAACCCGATAACGCCAGCTCACCGGAACCATCGCAGATGATATCAATTTTGTAGTACTTGCCTGACTCCAGCTCATAGGGATTCTCAGCCAACGGGGTCATAACAGAAAGCGTTATCGGGGGGAGTTGCTTTGCACCGCCGGTCATCAAACCCGCACTTGCCTGCAGCGCCTGCGAACTCAGAATAACAGACCCCATAGCCAACATACTGACCGCGGAAAAACGTCCTAACCGTTTTAACAATGACATAGGAATTACCTACCGTATAAAAAATGTGCCTGTGGATATTCTGTCACAACTGCACTTATTCGTCAGCCTTTTCCCCCTGCTGCCGTGCACCCGGCGCAGGCGATAACACTTCAAAATCATAGCCCTCAAAAAACCAGTCATCTATTCCATCATAAAACCAATAGACATCAGAATAACCGTAGTTTACGGCGCGCTTTGCGGCATTCCAGGACATCCAGCAATCGGCTCGACAATAGAACACCAGTGGATGGGATTTACGGCCTTCCGTAGCGCTCTCTAGATGGGTTTTAAAGTACGACTCAGTTACTTCAGACAATGCACCAAAGCCTGTATCCGGTAACCATAACGCCCCGGGCACCCCCTTGTGCGCCACTGGAATCCAGATCTGGTTTTCAGGCAGAAAATCAGGCCGCCGATGTTGCGGGATAACATCTACCACGACAACCTCGGTTGATTGCCGGAGCCTGTGTAACTGTACAGCCGTTATGGTTTGTGCACCATCCAGGGCCGCTGGTACAAGATCGTCGTAAAGCTCCATTCGGTAGCCGTCCGGCTGTGGTACTTCGGCACCGACTACCCGCGTTACCAGCAACAGAGCCAACACCGGTGCGCGTATCAGAACGCCGCTATTACAGCGCGCCAGCAGCATACGACACAGGCCAAAGCGGTTTATTCTGATAATAACTGCCCGCGATCAGATAGCAGCGGCACATTGTAGCCACGCAGTATAGAATTTATCTGCGGTTGAAGTTCTTTAAGAACCGCGTTCACCTGGTGCTTCCAGTCAGTCTCGTTATAGCGCACCGCCATCGACACCCTGAAATCAAGCCGCACGGATTTATCCTCATTGATTAGTGGTACAACGCTTAGCTGATTTTCGGCTTGATCGGCAAAATAGGCAGCGATAGGCCCCCAGATAAACGCCACATCGGTGACACCGGCACTGACATCTTGTATGGCTTGCTCAGCAGGCCTGTACCGTCTGGTATCTGCTACCAGGTGATAAGGCGTTACCTGACCAAGCAGACCAAGCCGGGCGATAATAGTCGCAGGCGGTGTGCCCGCCACCACGCCAAGCTTAAGCGTTTCCAATGCCGGGTCTGAAAAACGTGTTGCCGAAATTCCGGAATCCTTCCGGTACACCATAGAATACACAGACCGGTAATAAGGATTGGTATTCTGCACTTTCTCACTGGTTGTTGTGATGCCTGAGATGAGATCACACTCGCGCAGACGGAGCGTGTTGCGGACAAAACCCACTGTCTGAGGAAACCAGGTATAACGCACTTCCAAACCCATGTGCTCGCCAAGCAGGTTGATGACCTTGTTCTCGAAACCCTCTAGTTTGTCGTTGGAAAATGGAAGGTTCCCGGGGTCAGCACAAACCCGCAGAATAGAAGTGGTCAGCGCCTGGCGGGTGGCGCCTGCGGCCAGTGCAGACGAGGATACCATCCACCCGATCACCACAGCAGCACACCAGCATGTTGCAGCTAACCGGCCAGTCATTGCGAACTGACTACCAGGCGCGCCAGACACGTTATTTTTTCGGCTTGGGTAACTTTGGTGGCCGTCCAGCGCCGAGCTCACCGTCACTTCGAGCCGCTAGATACCGATAGATATCATCAAGGTGCTTGGTGATATTCGGGTCATTGGCGAACGCCGGCATCGCGCTTACAGCACCTCCGGATGCGGTTGCCTGACGTCCTTCCATTACGGTTTTTACAAAAGTGTCGTAGTCGACTGTTTTCAGCGATTCTGTCAGGGCCGGGGCAAAACTACCGCCCATCGCATCCTGACCGTGACAGGCGTGGCAGGTGCCGTGGTAGCGACGATACCCGTTGAATGTGGCTTTATCGACCTTGCCGTCCTCGACCACATATTTAGGTATATCTTCAGCAGCGGTCTCACCGGCGTTCACAGTGTGTGTACACGCCAACGCAAGCAACAACAACGGTACGTGGAATTTGTTCTTCATCAAAATAACTTCTCGTTCTTAAAATTGTTATTTTCCTCTGCTGTCGCTGAACCGCAGCAGAACTCATGACCGGGCAGCTATCCTGCCCGGTCACGCACTGGCTTAGTTAACGTTACAGAATATTCTCTGTATTACAGCGAGAATACAGTCAATACACCACCCAGAGATGTGTAGCTGGACAATGATTTGTAGGCACCAACCGCACCCAGGCCATCAGTATCACCAGTCAGACCGGCGGCAAAGCCAATCCCTGCCCAACCACCCAGACCGGACAGAACACCAATGTACTGCTTACCGTCATGTTCCCACGTAGTGACGTTACCAATAATGCCGGACGGAGTTTTAAAGCGATAAAGCTCTTCGCCTGTTTCAGCGTTAACGGCTTTCAAATAGCCCTCGAGCGTTCCATAGAATACAACATTACCAGCGGTCGCCAACGCTCCACTCCAAACAGAAAATGCTTCGGGATTAGACCATTTGATCTCACCCTTTGTTGCATCCCAGGCGATAAAGTTACCGAGGTTATCAGTACCGTTTTCAGTCACCCTGCCTGCAGGAAACATCGAAAGTGTTGCACCAACGTATGGCTGACCGGCGGTGTACTCGACTTCAAACGGTTCGTAGTCCATGCAGACGTGATTGGTCGGAACGTAGAACAGTTTGGTGTCAGGTGAGTAGGCAGCAGGCTGCTGGTCTTTAGAACCCAATGCCGCAGGGCAGATGTTAGTCGAGTTCACGTCTTCACCGTTTTGATGAGTACTGTACTCTGCTACTACTTGAGGACGACCGGTTTTCATATCAACGTGCGTTGCCCAGTTAACCGCTGGATCAAATTTCTCAGCGACCAGTAGCTCACCGGACTCACGATCAAGTGTGTAGCCAAAACCGTTTCGGTCGAAGTGCACCAGCGTCTTGCGCATTGCGCCGTCGATTTCCTGGTCGGCCAGTATCATTTCGTTGATACCGTCGTAATCCCATTCGTCGTGAGGTGTCATCTGATAGACCCACTTGGCCATACCGGTATCCACATCCCGGGCGAAGATCGTCATCGACCAACGGTTGTCGCCTGGACGCTGTACCGGGTTCCAGGTGCTGGGGTTGCCAGTACCGTAGTACACCAGGTTTAGATCGGGATCATAGGAATACCAGCCCCAGGTGGTTCCACCACCAATTTTCCACTGATCGCCTTCCCAGGTCGCTGTGCCGGAATCTTTACCAACAGGTTGTCCAAGATGGGTTGTCGCCTCAGGGTCCATTAGTGTCTGGTCGTCCGGTCCGGTTGAATATCCGCGCCACGCCATTGAGCCATCAGAGATATTGTACGCAGTCAAATGCCCTTGCACACCGAACTCACCACCGGATATACCAACGATAACCTTGTCTTTAAACACCATGGGTGCAGAAGTGCCGGTTTCACCCTTACCAGCATCACCGTTGGATGTCGACCACACGACTTCACCGGTCTTTTCATCCAATGCGACCAGTGTGGCGTCCGCCTGGTAGAGAAATACTTTGCCGTCTGCATAGGACAGGCCACGGTTAACCGTATCGCAGCACATAACTGGAATGACTGACGGATCTTGTTTCGGTTCATACATCCAGTGGATACGACCTTCGTCATTTAAATCCATGGAATACACACGATTTGGAAACGGTGTGTGCAAAAACATGGTATCCCCAATGACAAGAGGCCCACCCTCGTGACCGCGTAACACGCCAGTTGAGAATGTCCACGCGACGTTTAAATCACCTACGTTGTCTGCGTTGATCTCACTAAGTTTACTGTATCGAGTGTTGGCATAGTCCCCGGTAGGAATTGCCCAGTTTGCAGGATCCGCAGCGAGTGCAGCGACCTCATCGTTTGCATTTGCCCCGGACCATGCCAAAGTTGAGGCGGCGAGAACCGCAGCAACATAGCCAGTGGTGTTGCGAAGTGTCATTTATTATATCTCCGTTCAGTTAACTGCGTTTGCCACCACCTGCGAACCGGATTATTCAGTAGTATTATGGTAAACGTATATCACCGGAAATTTTACGGGTTAAAACTTAAACGAATCCGGAATCGAACAACCATTCCCACTGAAGTAACTTTCAGATTGCAAGAGGTAACACTATTTGGAGAATTCAATGATCAACCGATAGCAACGAAATGCGCAAAAAATGCGATAAATTTACTGTCTGTCGTGACAATTAACCGGCTACTCTGGCACTAAAGGCGCTCGCCATGATCGATATAACCCTTTTTTATTCCCCCGTTTGTCGCTTGTTAGAGAAAAAGAGACCCGTGCCAATTACCCCGGTACGAGACTATTTTTCCCCGACGACCAACACAAGGTATCATATTGCTAAGTCATGTAACAACTTCCTTATCGCTTCAAAGACTAACGCAGTTGCGATCGCAAAAAAGCACTAAGGGTCAGCCCACAGGTTATGTGTGAATAGCCTCGATAACTACAACGACAATACCGGTTAGAAAAACGCAGTTGCGTTGGCCGCAACCAACACAGTCACTCCCATTCCAGTTCCGTAAACGCCTTAGTCACATTACCGCGATGTCGAGATTCAAAAAGCTTCCAATACGCTGATTCGTCGTGTGCAACACTCTCCACCGCATCTACCAGACGACCGTTGCCGGCAAGGACCTTGCGCGTCTGCTCTAATAATTTACCGAGGTAACGCCGTTGCGGCGCAACCAGAGCCTCCCAGCTACCGTGCTTACCGTGACCGGGTATTACCACTGTTGGTGATAACTCCCCCAACGTATGCATCACCTCTATCCACCCCGGCAGGCTGCCATCCAGCGACGGTACCCGATCAACAAACAGAGTATCCGATGCCCACAGCGTACCGGTACGTTGATCCCAAACGGTTACATCATTATCGGTATGACCGGTTTGGTGCTGCTGCACCATGAGAAGACGATTCCCGAGATCTATATCAAGCGTGTCAAAATCATATTTATTGGGCAGCAACGAAGTAACCTGCGCAGTATCAGTGAATAAACGCTTGAAAGAATCACGATAAAAAACACCGCGCTGCACCAGTGCACGACGAAATCTTTTGTGTGCGATTACCAGCGGAACATCGCTAAACGCCGAGCCGCCAAATATGTGGTCCGGGTGGGCATGCGTGAGAATCACATGGGAAATCGGCAAGCTACTGGTGGACGCAATCGCTCGGCGCATCATATGACCAATCTCAGGACTGCCTCCCGGATCAATAACGGCAATAGAATTTTCGCCAATCACAAACCCGATATTGGCTATGTCACCACGGTTATCCGCTGACATCACCTGTTGCTTACCGAAATGGACAAAAATACCCGCTTGAACTTCAACAAACTGCAACTCAAGAGGAACATCATCCTCTGCGTAACTGTGTCCGCTCGCCAGCATTAACAGCCAGGCCAGCATCCCGAGTGCAGCGTTAATACCAGCCATGTCCGTGCAGGCAACACGCCTGTCTTTTGCGGTCTTAATCATCAATTATGTTATACTCAGCTGGTGGTCGAAAAAGAAAAAAAGCCCGGTCACACCTTCGACGATACTCCTGCCGTGACGAAAAAGGCCACCACCGCATTACCCGTTAGCAGACC
>CALKXD010000049.1 GCA_938003855.1 uncultured Granulosicoccaceae bacterium
CTTTGGTGTCACATAATTTTTTTGCGGGTTAATGGAATGGTACTGTCGATCCCGTATCAATCTATAGTAAACGCCGGACAGTTAGCGCTACTCAACGGAGAGTATATTATGCGGTTTAAAGGCAGGAAGGTATTGGTAACCGGTGGTACTCGCGGAATCGGGCGAGCTGCCGCGCTGGCATTTATCGAGGAGGGTGCTAACGTCGTTATTTCCGGCAGTAGTGCCGGCAGTATTGCTGAGGCGTTGGCCGGATTCCCAAGCGCACTGGTGGCTGCGGTGTGTGGAGATATTGCCTGTGCTAATGACTGTAAGCGCATTGTGCAGGAAGCCGTAGAGGGTTTACATGGTCTCGATATACTGGTTAACAGTGCCGGAGTGTTTCAACATGCAACGATGTCTGAAACCAACGAAGCCGTGTGGGATCGAATTATCGATACCAATCTTAAGGGCAGTTATTTTTGCTCGCGTGCGGCACTTGATGAGCTGCGTAAAAATGCCGGGGTCATTATTCATCTTGGCTCTGAGTCCGGCATTAATGGCTATGCGGGGAGTACCGCTTATTGCGCTTCCAAAGGGGCTATTGTCAATCTCACCCGATCTATGGCCATGGAGCTGGCCCCGAAGGTTCGCGTTAACGCTGTGTGTCCCGGTGTCGTTGAGACGGATATGGCACGGGTGGGTTTTGCGATTGATGGTGACGAAGAACGCGGCATGCAACAACAACGCGATAGCTATCCGTTAAAGCGGGTTGCATCAGTTGAAGAAATCGCTGCTGCCATTCTCTATCTGGCCGGTGATGATGCGCGTTTTATAACCGGAGAATCGCTGGTCATCGATGGCGGAGCCACTGTCGGTAAGTAGAGATTCTATAAACCGAATGCACAAGAAGCAGTTAACGGGTAGTGTCTGCGGACCTGCACTTGCGTTTTCAGTTACCAACGCACGATATGCGTCGCTCCCGCCGGCATCGGGGCTTGTGCAGCGGTGTTGTAGTCGCGCGGACGCTGGCGACTGTGGTGCTGCTGATCAGCGTTCATCAAGAACATCGGCTATTTCCCTGACCCAGGGATCAAGCCGGCCTTGCTGCTTGATTTCGCGTGCACGATTATAGGCTTCCGTGTCACTGCCAAACGGCCCGTACAGGGCGGCATAACCCGGGTCATTGCGTAGCATAAGCGGATAGATATGAATCTCTTGCAGATCGAATCCCGCCAGGCGCAGTTCATCTTCCATGGAATTTAAATTCCGCCCTATCGATAACTGTAGCACATACTGATAACCCGGGAGAGTTCTCAGCCATTGGCCAGTGTCGCTTGCCAGTGATTGTCTGCGGCGATCAGTAATGAGTGAGTCATCAGCAACATCCGCCACTAACACCGGTACTGGTACCGCGGCGACGGTTGCGCTATTGGGATCGATTAGTTCACGTCGTTGCCGGTTGGCTGTTACTTCAGGTTCGGTAGGTGTTTTTTCTGCACCTGGCAACAAGGCACTAGCCGTTGTGGTGTTGGAGCTCATGTCGGAGTCAGTACTATAAGTAATACCCGCGGTGCGTTTGGCTGATCTGTCGATGGCAATTGCCCCGGGGGCCGGTGCATTGGTCTGGTCTGACGCGGCGCTGTTGATCTGCATCTCTATGGATTCGGTTTCCGTCAGTGCACGTATGCTTTCTGCGAGTACGGATGGTTCAGCCTGCAGCACTTGTGCGCCGGTTTGAGCGGGCCTTGCTGTTATTTGCGCCTCCGCTTGAATGCCTGTTAGATTGCGCGCTGCTGCTGTTGAATTTACTCCGGGCTCGCTTACTTCTATAGAAGCTGTACTCACGGTGTCGGTGACAGCCCCGGCACTGTTAAGTGCTGTGGGTGGTGATGTGGTTTTAGCCAGTGCGTCGTCTGTACTATCAAGGGCCGGGGGTGTGGTTTCTTCGGTATCAGTGCTGGTTGTTGCGGGTGTGTAAGGGATCTGTGGGTCGAAATTCGGACGCATGACCAGAAACAGGCAAAGGCAGGCAACCGCAGCACTGGCAGCCAGTGGCGGCCATCCCGGTAGCCAGGCTTGACGGCGGCCAGCGCTATTATCTCTGCGGTAAAGCTGTGCTTTGTGTTCAGCGTGTGCAAGTATTTTCGCGTCAAGTGACTCTGGCGATTTTCGTTGCGGGGTGTCGCTGTATTGTTGTTGAAGGTCAGTCACGATAATGCCCCCATACGTTTGCGCGTCGTGCTCTTCGCATAGCGTAAGCGACTTTTTACAGTTTCGGGCCCAACGTCGGTAATGTTGGCGATCTCCTTGTTTGAGAAACCCTGCTGCTGTAATAGAAAGGTATCTCTTTGTTCTGCAGGTAGCTCATCGAGGGCAACGATGAGTTCGGCCAACAGGGTTTGGTCTTCGGCCGTCATATCTGTGCTGCGATGTTGTTCCAACAGGCTGTCGTCCAGTGCAGGCTGGTTGTTTACTTTACGCCTTTGGTGATCAATAAGACGATTTCTGCCGATGGTAAACAACCAGGTGCGGAACGCGGCCAATGGTTTGTAGGTGGGAGCCTGCTCGATAACGGTGATCCAGGTATCCTGGGCAATTTCCTCGACAATGGCGGCATTGGGCATGCTGCAATAGAGAAAATGGAATAACGCGTCTTTGTGTCGTTGGTATAACATATCGAAGGCTGTAGCATCGCCACTGGCGTATTTGCGCAGTAGCGATGCATCGCTTGAGAGAAGCTGTTTTAGTTTACCCACCGTGAACCGTAAATGTGGAAAGTCCGGAGGCTAACTCTACCAGTGAAAGCAGTTCGCTGCGATAGCCATGCGGGTCAATACCACGGGCATTGCGCATTACAGTCAATGCATCGTTGTAACCGAAATTGTCGGTATACACACCACCGCTGAGCAATTGACCAAATGCGGCGACACCACTGGCGAATCGAAAATCTTCGCTGGCGGCGCTGAAGGTGTCGATCAGAGTGTCAGTGGCAATCGCCTGTTTAATTTCGGTGCTGGTGTTCT
Source organism: uncultured Granulosicoccaceae bacterium (assembly GCA_938003855.1). Lineage (GTDB taxonomy): Bacteria > Pseudomonadota > Gammaproteobacteria > Granulosicoccales > Granulosicoccaceae. The sequence continues at coordinate 3,003 of CALKXD010000049.1, forward strand.
CATCCGGTAGTTTATAGCGCAACTTGACGAATGCCAGTTCTGCCAGTTCTGCTGGATCGACTGTCAGCGGTTCAGGGGGGGCATACCGTAGCGGTGACAGGCGCTTTTCTGCGGAGTCTGACAGAGTCAGTTCATAGAAGGCTGTGACCGTGTGTCCAGCGCCAATGTCACCGGCGTCGATTTTGTCGTTGCTGAAATCCTCACGTCTAAGCGTGCGGTTTTCATAACCTATCAGGCGATACTCGGCAACCACGGCCGGATTGAATTCAACCTGAATTTTCACATCACGCGCAATCGTCAGTAATGTGGATTGCGCTTCTTTTACAAGTACTTTCTGTGCCTCTGTCAGGCTGTCTATATAGCTGGCATTGCCGTCGCCGGTATCTGCCAGTTGTTCCATTAATGAGTAGTTATAGTTGCCTGCACCAAAGCCGAGCGTTGTCAGTGCAATTCCGGATTGACGTTTGTTGGCGATCAATTCTTTAAGTGCGGTAATACTGACCGTGCCGACATTCATGTCGCCGTCGCTGGCAATCAGTACGCGATTGATACCCTCTTCGATGAGGTTCTGAGCAGCTACCTGATAGGCTAGATGAATTCCCGCGCTACCGTGCGTGCTGCCGCCTGCCTGCAGTTGATCTATAGCGGCTCGGATCGTTGCTTTTTGGTTGCCTGGCGTCGAATCCAGAACCAGACCGGCAGCGCCGGCATAGACAACAAGGGCAATACGGTCTTTTTGGTCCAGGGTGTTGACCAGCAGGTTCAATGACTTTTTTACTAATGGCAGTTTATTGTGATCGCGCATGCTGCCCGACACATCAATCAGAAAAACCAGGTTCGCGGGAGGGCGTTGCTGGTGTGTGGGCTGGTAGCCTTTCAGTCCGATCTGCAGTAATTTGCGCCCGGCATTCCATGGAGACGGGGCTAGTTCGGTATTCACTGAAAATGGGCGCTGCGTGTTGTCAGGGGTGTCATAGTGGTAGGAAAAATAATTGATCATCTCTTCAACGCGAACCGCATCGTGTGGCGGCAGTCGACCCTCACGGGCCAGCATACGTCGTACGTTGGAGTAGCTGGCGGTGTCAACATCAATGCTGAAAGTAGAGACAGGAGTGACCGATGTCTGTTTGATACTGTCCTGCTCTATCGGCAGGTAATTCTCCCGATCGGTCACTGGTTTCGGTGGCGGATAGTGAATACCGTGGGTGGCAACCTTTGATCTGACTCCGGCCTGATGCCTCATTAATTTGGCGGGAGCCATGGCTACCTCCGTGGTGATCAATGCGTCGTTTTTGCTGTGGCTGCCGTTGGTCGGCCGGGCTTGCGGGTTGTTCTGCCCGGTTGAGTGCAGGACGGAATTATTCAACGGGACGCTTGCTGTCACCGTTTCAGTTTGTGGTTGTGTGCAGGCGCTAATGGACACCGCCAGAGTGGTACAAATTACCAGTGTTTGCACAGGGTTCATATTGTCAGCTCGTAGATGAAGGCTTATGGGTTAAACGCACCGGCGGCAATTTTGGGGTTAAGCAGACACAAAATGCTATCCGGGGGGGATTTTGATCGATCCGGGACTGGGGTGGATTGTGGCTGGTGCAATGGTGTGAGGTGATGGGAAAAGCTATTGACAGATTCACTATCACGCGGTTGTTCTCGTGTCTGTAACGAGGATGATCTGGTTGATATACTGGTGATTTGCGCTGGAGCGAACCCGATCACAATTCATGTGCAACGAGACAATGAAGGCTATTTGCTTGATCCCTCCCAATGGACAATCGCGCTGGCACACGAGATTGCCGCCGGAGAAGACATTAATCTAACTGATGAACACTGGGTGGTGATTACTTTTGTCAGGGATTATTTCGAGCAGCAGCAAACCGTACCCATCGCTCGAACGCTGTTGCAACACTTGCAGGAATCGCTTGGCAGCAGGAAAGCATCGCGCCGTTATTTGCATGCGCTGTTTCCGTATGGCTATGGACAGCAGGCCTGCAAGATTGCCGGCATGCGAAAACCGCTAAAGCTCATGCTGGACGTATAGCGTGCTTTGGCAAGCCAGCGACACGCGCGGGTTGCCAGAATTATTGATCCATTACGCAAGACAGCTATACTGCAGCTTGTTTCCATGGAGAGTGCAATGACTGCTGAATCTGCCGCAGGTCGGGGTTGTTGTAAGTGGGTAAGACGGATAGCCGGTGGGGTTGTAGCTGGACTGTTTATCCTGTTGAGCACATCTGTGCAGGCTGCATCGGTAATTTATGTCAGCAACGAAACGCTCTACCCGATCATCGTTTCAGATATTACAGTGAGCGGTGCCAGGCTGAGCAAGAAGGCCTGGAAGCGCGCCGCCGGGACGATTTTGCCCGGAGAGCGACTGGCCGTCCTATCTATAAGCCGCACCGGTAAGTTCAACTGGATGGATCCGACACCGCGTTTTGTCGAGCCGGGTAAAACGGTCTTTTTTAACAGTACTTTGGTACTGGCTGATTTCAGTAAAACGCTGACATTGAATCAAAAACTTCTCGGCACTGGTTCTGGCAGCAAAATGTGGTATCGGCTTCAGGGGGTCACCGAGCCGGTCGAGTGGTCAATGGAAAACAACTCATACTCGGCGGTTTGGCAAGTGCTGGACGATCTTTCACTGGCAATTGATTATCGCGCTTATCGCGATAAAAAAGACACGCATGTTGAGTATGTTGTGTCCAGTCCTCAATAGCGCACGAAGTTCGTGAATATCAACGCGCTGTGATTGCCTGCGGTATTTTGCCATCGCCGATATCCCAGTACAGTCCAGTCATAACCGGCAGAGCCGACCGGGTAAGCGACAGTAAGATATGTTCATCCGGTGCGTGCTGTGAGCAGGCAGCGTAGGAGTGTGGAATCCAGATAGCCGGCAGATCCAGTAAGTCGGTAAAAAGATCGTTGCATATAGATCCACCCATGCTCGGTATGATGGCCGGTTTTTCGTTAATGGTAGTTTGCACAGATGCAGCGATGCACTCAACCCACGGATGATCGGGTTCAGTCCGCGATGCGGCAAAACCCGCGGCGTTTTCAGCGGGTGTGGAGATCTCGACTTGCGAGAAACCGTTTTTATCAAGGTGTTTGCGTAGAGCGGGGAGAATATTGTCGGCATTGGTACCGGCAAAAAACCGCAACTGACAATGCGCGCGCGCAGTCGGGGCGATTGCGTTGACCGGGTGCTGCGGGTTGCCGGCCGTCATGGCGAGCACCGCAAAACTGTTCCAGCCATAGACTTTGGCCGCTGGTGTCATTGCGGGTTCACCCCAGTGCGGGTCAATGGTGGGTGCACCGGGGCCGGTTTCGATCTCCAGCCCGTCGAGTACCTGTTGCACGGACGGTGGTGTGGCCGGCGGCAGCCAGTCAGCAATCTGAATTTGACCGCTGGCTGAGGTAATAGAGGCAATGGCATGGCTGAGGATGATCGCGGGGTCAGCAATCAGGCCGCCCCAGTTGCCGGAGTGATGCCCCCCGTCGCGCAGGTTCAGTACCAGATCAAAGTTCACCGCGCCGCGGGAACCCAGTGTTATGGTAGGTTTAGCGGGTGACATACGCGGTCCGTCAGAACCAATAAAGACATCGGCACTGAACGCGTCGCGGTGCTGTTGAAGAAGCTCTCGCAAACCGGCAGAGCCGGCTTCCTCGCCCATCTCCAGTAGAAATTTTGCGTTGAAACCCAGGGCACCGCGCTCTTCAATGACTGCGCGTAAGGCTGCGATATTGATCGTGTGCTGTGCTTTATTGTCGGCAGTGCCTCGTCCGTAGAGACGATCACCGTCGCGCTTAATCTGCCACGGACCGAGTCCTTTCGTCCAGTGTTCGTCCTGGCCGAGGATCACATCGCCGTGGCCATAGCCAAGTACTGTAGGCAGGCTGCTGTCTTCAATGCGTGTCGCCAGTAAGACCGGACCGGCGTGGGGCAGGGGGTTGTCATATTTTGTGCAGTCAAAGCCGCACTGTGTCAGCGCTGGAATGATGTTTTCGTCAAGGTAGCGGTGTAACTCCGGCAAGCTGTTTTGTTTCTGGCTTTCGGTGCGGTAGGTTACCCGCTGGCCGAGCTCTTCATCAAAGCCACCGTCGTCAAAGTATCGCAGTATCCGCTCAATTGCACCGTTGCGAGAGCCTGGCTGTGTCATATCTCTGGAACCTTATGTCTGTGACTAATAGACGTGCTGTTAATTACGGAAGTATCTATAGGGCATCGTAGTTTCAGCGGGCGGGTGTGTGGTTAGTTTTTTTCATCGAACAAATGACACTCTACCCGTACTCCGCCGGACAGGCACGTTTTGGGTGCCGTGTTATTGCACCGGGGCAGTAATGCCGGGCAGCGCGGGTGGAACGTGCAACCGGGCGGCATGTTGAGCGGGTTGGGGTAGGCTGCACCGAGGTGTGTATCCGGCACCCCCAGGTCGGGGTCGGGAGTGAGTACGGATTCCAGTAGTGCACGGGTATAGGGATGACGTGGGTTTCGGAAACATTCAGCGGCATTGCCGTACTCGACAATGCGTCCCAGGTACATCACAGCGAGCTCGGTAGCCATGTGCTCGACCACCGCCAGGTTGTGGCTGATGATCAGGTAGGTGAGGCCCAGTTCTGTGCGCAGTTCCTGCAGCAGGTTAAGTATCTGCGACTGCACCGAGACATCCAGCGCTGATGTTGGCTCATCACAGATCACTACTTGCGGGCGGTTGATGAGCGCGCGTGCTATCGCCACGCGTTGACGCTGGCCGCCTGACAGCTGCGATGGATAATTGTTGTAGACGCGTTTTGGCAAGCCGACCAGTTCCATGATCTCTTCGGTACGTCGCCGCCAGGTGTGCGGCTCGGGATCACCCTGTACTTTGAGAGGCAGGGAGATAATGCTGCCCAGTGTTGACCATCTGTACGGGGAGGACGGTGATGATCGCGGCTACGGGGGCAAAGGTAAGGACTACCTGTCCGGTGGTGCCGGCAAGGACGGGCTGGATGGTGATGATGTATCCAGATTTCCAGAGCAGACAGGCGATGACATTGTGCTCGGTGGCGACGGTGATGATCCGTGGCTTTATGGCGGGCCTGGCAACGATAAAGTATACGGCCAGTCGGGTAACGATCTGGTGCGCGGCAATGACGGCGCCGATAAAGTCTATGGCGGGCCCGGCAATGATACGGTTAAGGCCGATGGCGGCGATGATCTTGTGATCGATGGCGGCAATGGCACCGACAGTTGTCGAACCGGAACCGGAAACGATGTGCTTCCGATAAACTGCGAAAGCTAGTTGAACTGACATTACAACAGGTAGGTGCAAGGCAGGGCCGTTGCTTGAATGGCCTGCAGATGCACGATACGTGATCAGCGCCTGCATTGTGCCTGGGTATTTGCAAAACTGCGCTGGTACTGGCAAACGCTGGTAGCATGGGCGGCTTTGTTCGCCGTGGTCTGTGTATCAGTGACATCGCCTATTAAAACCGATTATCGATCCAATCTGATCGGCAGCTTCTGGATGGTCACCGCAATGGCTGCATTTGCGATTGAAGACGGGCTTGTGAAAGCGGCTTCCGGAACTGTTCCTGTCGGTCAGATACTAGTTGTGTTCGGGCTTGGCGGGGCGATGGTTTTTGCCGCTGTGGCACGCCTTAACGGTGAACCGTTGTACAGCGCGGCGGTGATTTCCCCACCAATGCAGGTGCGGGGGTTGTTCGAGATTTTCGGGCGGCTTTTTTACCTATTGGCGATCACGCTGTCACCGTTGTCGACGGCCACCGTGATCCTGCAGGCGACACCGATAGTGGTGGTCGCCGGTGCGGCTGTGGTCTTTCGGGAGCCGGTCGGGTGGCAGCGCTGGTTTGCGATTCTGGTTGGCTTATCGGGTGTGTTGATAATACTCGCACCGGGGAGTTCCGGGTTTTCACTATTGTCGGTGTTTGCGGTGCTCGGCATGCTGGGCTTTGCCGGTCGTGATCTGGCAAGCCGCGCCGCACCGGCTTCATTGAGCACATCGATTCTCGGGTTGTACGGTTTTTTATCGGTTTTCTGCGCCGGGTGCATTTATTCGTTGTGGCAGCCGCAGCCGTTTGTCTGGCCGGGTGCTGTCAGTGCCGTTTTATTATCGGGCGCTGTGTTGGCAGGTGTTGCAGCCTACGCTTGTCTGATGAAGGCCATGCGTACAGGCGAGGTGTCTGCAGTTACGCCGTTTCGTTACTCACGGTTGTTGTTCGGCGTCGCTTTTGGCGTGCTGGTGTTTGGTGAGCAGTTAACTGCTTCAATGATCACAGGCTGTAGTCTGATTGTACTGTCGGGCCTGTTTATCCTGTGGCGTGGAAAACAGAAAATGATGCCGCAGTAAATCACAGAGGGGGTATGGACCGCCGCTGTCATGACGAGTACAGTCCACTACTTCAGTTGCTGTTATCTGCTTGATCGCTGATGACAGGGTGCTGTGCACAACAAAAAAACAATGGATACTCCATGCCTTTTGCTGCTGACAAGCAACTAGTTCTCGACCATTACGCTGCACTCGACAATGCCAGTCCCGCTACGGTCGCGGACGTGCTTTCTGTGCGTACCAGTGATCAGTGGCATTGGCGTGGTGTACATCCGTTCAACGAGCAACACGGTGCGGGTGCGGTTGCCCGGACATTCTGGGCGCCGTTACTCACATCATTAAATCGCCTGCAACGGCGGCAGGATATTTTCTTCGCCAATCAGAACTCACTTGACGGGGAAGCGGGCACCTGGGTGGTGTCGATGGGTCATCTGATGGGCTTGTTTGATCAGCCGCTTCTGGGCATTCCGGCCACGCGCAAAATTGTTATGTTGCGTTATGCTGAGTTCAACCGGGTACTTGACGGTGAAATAATAGAGACAGCGCTGTTCTGTGATCTGGTGCATCTGATGCACCAGGCAGGCTTACAGCCATTGCCGCCGCAGACCGGTGCGCATCTGGTGCAGCCCGGTCCGGCCACACACGACGGATTATTGTTTGACGAACAAGACCCCTCAGAAGGTCTGAAAACAATGAACCTGATCAACGATATGATCGGCGACATCAACGCCAACTCCAATACTGCCGAGCGCAAGCCGCCCAGAGATGCTACCCCGCAGGACGAACTTTCGCGTTGCTGGCACGATGATATGCTGTGGTGGGGACCGGACGGTATCGGTGCTACCTATACCATCGACCGCTATATTGAACAGCATCAGCGCCCGTTTCGAACCCAGCTTGGTGATCGCAGTTTTAATGGTCATGTTGCCCGCCTGGCAGATGGCAAATACGGCGGTTTTTTTGGCTGGGCAAACCTATCGCTGACACCACTGGGCGGGTATATGGGGTTGCCGAGCGGACCACGGGCCGACATGCGTGTGGTGGATATCTACCGGCGTGACGGAGACAAGCTTGCCGAAAACTGGGTTTTTATAGATATTCTGCATTTTCTGCATATGCAGGGGCTGGATGTTCTGGGCCGCATGGCACCACCCTGAAAACACCGTCGGGTTTATCAATGACTGATAGCGTTGAGCGGTGCAGTCGGCCCCTGTGCCTGGGCCGCATAAGGCACTTGATATCATAGAGTCTAACGGCAAATTTACCAGCAGCGCTTAAAACGTGACGGGTGTATTTTCAGTGCCCGGCTGCTGTTGGTAGGCCACCTGGATGATGCAGCGGATTTAAATACGCTTACTGCACACAGCCGTAGTGCGCTGATGATACAAGCTTCATATATTTATTCATCACTGACCCCGGTTTGGTGTCAGGTCGGTGCAGGTTGTCCGGCAATTGCTGCAGTCGCTTAGTGTAGTCGTCGTCGCTGAGTAAAATATCAAGAGATCGCGCAGCGGGGTTGATCACAACAGTATCCCCGTCCTGTACTATCCCGATCGGCCCGCCTTTTGCGGCTTCGGGGCTGATATGCCCAACCAGTATGCCGTGAGATACGCCTGAAAAACGACCATCGGTGATCAGTGCTACGTCTTTGCCGAGACCGCGCCCCTGCAACTGAATGGTCAGGTGAATCATCTCCGGCATACCGGGTGCACCGACCGGGCCGACATTGCGAACCACAATGACATCCCCGGGCTGTATTGTGCCGGACCGTATTGCGGCCATGGTGTCGGCTTCGCTGTTGAATACTTTTGCAGGCCCCCGGAATTCACCATTCTGTAGTGTTTTACCGCCGAGTTTTAACAGGCAACTCTCGGGTGCCAGGTTGCCGGTGAGTACCGAGATATGGTTATTCGCCGCAGCCAGCGGCCTGTCTACCGGATAGACGATGTCCTGATCAGGCAGGGCGCTGAGTGCAGCGGTATCGCGCAGATTTTCGGCGAGTGTTTTTCCGGTGACTGTCATGGCATCGGCGTGCAGCAGGCCGGCGTTGAGCAGTTCTTTCATTACCACTGGCACGCCGCCGATCTGATGCAGCGACAGCATGGCATACGGGCCGTGTGGTTGCAGGTTGGTGATCAGCGGCACGCGTTCACCGACAGACTGAATATGCTCGATGGTCAGGTCCACCTCTGCCTCGCGTGCAATGGCAAGCACATGCAAAAACAGATTCGTTGATCCCCCCATCGCGTAAGCCACGGTAATGGCATTTTCAAAAGCCTTGATGGTCATAATATCGCGTGGGCGAATATTGTGTTTGATCAGGTGATCCAGTGCGTCGATACTGGCCTTGACCTGAGCAATAACATCGCTGTGAATGTCGCTGTCAGCATCGTAGTCGGCAGGATGGGATGCGCCTTTCGGCAGCATCATACCGATGGCTTCGGTTATGGTGCTCATGGTGTTGGCGGTGAACATGGCACCGCAGGTGCCGCTGCCCGGCATGACTGATTTTTCCAGTTGGTTGAGTTCGTCGTCACTGATCAACCCGGCTTCCTGTGCGGCGCTGCCTTCAACGTAGTCCATGATGGTAAGGTTTTTTCCCTTGCCGGCCCACTGCCCGAAATCCACCGCCCCCGGTGAACTCGTCCCGGGGTAGATCACCAGTCCCGGGGCATTGGTGCGTGCCAGTGGCATCATTGCAGCGGCGCCGGTTTTATCGCAGCCGGACACGACTATCATGGCTTGTGCATGGTGCGCGTAGTGCCCGGTTTCAAAGCAATCGGCCATCAGGTCGCGTGACACCAGGCTGTAGCCCGCATTGGCAGTGCCCTGGGTTAAGGCATCAGAGACTGCCGGTGCGCCGACCAGTAAGCCCTGACCACCACGCTGCGACAAGGTATCAACAAGCAGGTCAGAGATACGCTTAACCCGGTTGTTACAGCGGTGGGCGTTGGTGTAGGGACTTGCGATAGTGACGATAGGGCTGCGGGCACTGGCATCGGTGGGGTCGAAGCCGGCTGCGCGTAATTCAACCTTACGCAATCCTTCGCTGGTATTGTTCCAGTAACTGGCATTGTCATCTGCCATGGCGGGTTCCTGTGTTTTTGCGTGTGCCTGGTGTGCGGACAATGGTAACTGATTCGATGGTGTTTTGTTGTTGGTCGGCGGGTGGTGGGCAGTCACGCAACGGCGGTGCGGCGTAACGCGCTTAGCTGCTGGAGTTCCGGCACGGCTTTCGTGGCATTAAAACCGTTAGCGAAGACGCCGCAGGATTCGGTGCGGTTCGCAGTCTTCACGGTGAATAGCGATTGCGTTAGCCGCCAACTATGCACATAATCACTCCTCATTCAGCGTTGATGTTAAGGCTTACGCCGATGCGCAAAAAAAACCAGTATGGCACTGCCCCGGATTGCCGCAGGCGGCTTGATGCGCGGTGTGCCGCAGGTGGCTGGTGCCAGCTGTGCGGCGGTTGTCACCACAATAGTGCGGACTAGGAGCGGGCGTGGAGAAACAGGCGGGAACTGATTCGCCCATCATTGAAGCACAGAATCTGGATAAATTTTTCGGCACTTTTCAGGCCTTGAAAAACATCAGCCTGACGGTAAAGCAGGGTGAGCGGGTGGTGATATGCGGGCCGTCCGGGTCGGGTAAATCAACCCTGATCCGGTGTTTTAACGGACTTGAAAATCATAACAGTGGCAAACTGGTGGTAGACGGCATCGAGGTCTACGAAGGATCTCCGGAGATCCGCAAACTGCGCCAGGAAGTCGGCATGGTGTTTCAGCAGTTCAATCTGTTTCCGCACCTGACGGTATTGGAAAATCTCACCATCGGTCCGGTGCGCGTTCGCAAGGTGAGTAAAAGTGCGGCCGAAGAAAGTGCGCGACGCTACCTTGAGCGAGTGCAGATACCGGATCAGGCTGATAAATACCCAAGCCAGTTATCCGGCGGACAACAGCAGCGTGTTGCCATTGCAAGGTCGCTGTGTATGGACACACGAGTCATGTTGTTTGATGAGCCTACCTCGGCACTTGATCCTGAAATGATCAACGAGGTACTCGACGTCATGGTGTCACTGGCAGAGTCCGGTATGACAATGGTGGTCGTTACCCACGAAATGGGCTTTGCCCGCAAAGTAGCCGACACCATGGTGTTTATGGATGAGGGCCGGATTGTCGAAAAAGCCCCGCCGGAGAGGTTCTTTACCGAGCCCGAAACCGAACGCTGCCGGGCATTTCTAAACCAGATTCTGGTGCACTGAGCCTTGAGTGCTGCACCTGTGACCTATACGCCACCGAAAGCCCCGGCAATGGCGCGCTTTTTTGCCTCAACGCCGGTGTCGGTCGTGATCTATTTATTGGCGGTCGGGGCGGTAGCGTACTCTGCGTACAGCGGTTCACAGGCGATGGGCTACAACTGGCAGTGGTATCGAGTCCCAAAATATTTTTACACTTTTACCACTGACGGTTTTCAGTGGGGCGAGATTTCAATCGGACTGGTAAAGACACTGGTTTTATCAGTGAAGGCATTTTTACTGGCGGTGGTGCTCGGGATTGCAGTGGCACTGCTGCGTTTGTCAGGCCTGGTGGTCGGGTCCGCCATGGCGACAGTCTTCCTTGAGATCGTGCGCAATACACCGCTGCTGGTTCTGCTGTATCTGTTTTATTATGTGCTGGGTCCGATTTTCGACCTGGATCGCTTCACCGCCAGCATACTTTGCCTGGCGGTCTATCACGCAGCTCTGATTTCAGAGATTTTTCGTGCGGCAATCAACGCGGTACCGGTCGGCCAGTGGGAGGGTGCTAAATCAATCGGTATGTCGACCGGTCAGGCCTATCGCTATATTGTTTTGCCGCAGTCTGTTCGTTTTATGCTGCCACCATTGACCGGAGAGGCCGTTAACCTGATCAAAAGCTCGGCGATTGTCAGTGTCATTGCGGTGGCAGAACTGACCACAATCGGACGTAATATAATTTCTGAAACCTACATGAGCTTTGAAATCTGGTTCACTATTGCAGCGGTTTATCTAGTGGTCACACTGTTTCTTTCTGTTGGTGTGTCGTTGGTCGAGCGACGATACGCCGACAAATAACTCGGCCCGTCAGGGCATCAATTCTATCCAGGAGAGGTCTACCACCATGAATCTAACAAGAAGACTTTGCACCACCGCTATGGCGCTGGTACTTGCAGGGTCATTTGCAGCACCTGCGGTGGCACAGCAGGCAAGCAAGGCGTTGTCATCCGAGAGCGTTATTGAAACCATCAAGAAGCGTGGCGCGGTGAAGATCGGGCTGTCAATTTTCAAGCCCTGGTCGATGCGGGATAAAAACGGTGAGCTGATCGGTTTCGAGCTCGATGTCGGTCGCAAGTTGGCAGAAGACATGGGTGTTGAAGTCGAATTCATCCCGACCGCATGGGACGGCATCATTCCGGCGCTGGTTGCCGGCAAGTTTGATGTGATCATCAGTGGTATGACCACAACGCCGCAACGTAACCTGACGGTTAATTTCTCTAATCCCTATGCGTATTCCGGTATGACCATTCTTGCTAACACAAAAATGACTGACGGAATGGCACTCGATGATTTCAACAGCCCGGATGTCACCTTTGCGGCGCGACGTGGTGCTACACCTGCCACGATCATAGCCAATATGTTTCCCGAAGCAGAGCTACTGTTATTTGACGAGGATGGTGCTGCAACGCAGGAGGTTCTCAATGGCAAAGCGCATGCAACCATGGCGTCAGAGCCCACCCCATCGTCCGAGGCGCGTCGTTATCCTGAAGTGCTCAGTGTGCCTTATGACACGGCATTTGCCGCCACCGGTGAAGCGTTTGCCATGCGCAAGGGTGACCCGGATGCAACCAACTACTTCAATAACTGGATCAACATCCAGACCCGTAATGGCTGGTTGAAAGATCGCAATGATTATTGGTTCCGTGGTAACGATTGGGCTGATCTTGTTCCTGAGTGATCATCGTCGTCGATCTATGCTTACGTTACCGTGGTGCTCACGGTAACGTTCTGCGGTACTTATTATAGAGATGAGACATAAGTCGAAAAAACTGCACTGGCTCGATGTGCTGCTTCTTATCGGGCTGGTGCTGGTCGCTGCCGTTATCTGGTATCGCATAGACGGTACCCTCAACTATAAATGGCGATGGGAGATCATTCCCAACTACATTCTGCGCTGGGACGCAGAGAATGAACGCTGGGTAGCTAACCTGCTCCTGCAGGGTGTGATCAACACGATACGCATTAGCCTGTACGCCAGTATTCTTGCGCTGGTGCTGGGAACCTTACTCGGTATAGCGCGCTGCTCGCAGAATCTGGCGGTTCGCATGCTTGCCAGAACCTACCTTGAATTACTGCGCAACATTCCCCCCGTTGTGGTCATTTTTATCTTTTTCTTTTTTCTCTCTGAGCAGGTAATCAGTGCTTTTGGTATTGAGGACTGGGCGCGGGCTATCGCACGCAGTGAAGACAAAGCCGTGTGGGAGTTTTTCTTTGGCGATATGCGTCGCTTCCCGTCGCTTATTTCGGGTGTGCTGGTGCTGGCTCTGTTCGAAAGTGCTTTTGTCGGGGAGATTGTCAGGGCAGGCATACAGTCAGTGGGTAAGGGGCAGCATGAGGCTGCTCAGTCTATTGGCATGAGCAAAACAGATCAGATGCGTTTTATTGTATTGCCTCAGGCGATGAAAAAAGTGGTACCTCCAATGGCGAATCAGTTTATATCGCTGATTAAAGACAGCTCGATTATCTCACTGATTTCAGTGCAGGAACTGACTTTCAAGACGGTCGAACTGGTGGCGTCTACCAGGGCAATCTTTGAAGCGTGGCTGACGACCGCCGCCTTTTATTTTCTGATCTGTTTTAGTTTGTCGGTGTTGTTCCGGTGGCTTGAGAAAAAACCGGACACTGCTAAATCCCGTTAAATACGCGTAGGACTTCTGACTGCACTGGAGCTTTTACATGAGTGATCAGCAAACAATCGGTGTCTACGATGCGCAGGTAAATAAATACGTCGAGTGTATCGACCGGCCTGATGCGGACCCGACGCTGCTGCGTTTCATCGCTGACGTGACGGCCGGTGGGACCGTCCTGGATCTTGGCTGCGGGCCGGGCTTCGATGCCGGCTTCATGCAGGATCAGGGGCTGAAGGTTGATGCCGTGGATGCATCCTCTGAGATGGTAAAGCTTGCAAACGACAAATATAATCTAGGTGCCCGGGTCGGTCTTTTTGAAGACATCAATCAGGTACACATCTACGATGGTGTCTGGGCCAATTTCAGTTTGCTACATGCACAGGCGGATGATTTGCCGGATATTCTGCTGGCAGTTCATCGGGCCTTGAAACCTGCCGGAGTGTTTCACCTTGCGATGAAAACCGGCCATGGTTCGGTGCGTGATAAGCTGGGGCGTTATTATGCCTACTACACGCAGCAGCAACTGCTTGATCAGCTGGCCACTGCCGGATTTACGGCGGGTGGTACAGAAACCGGTCAGGCACTGGGTATGGCGGGTGATATGGAGCCCTGGATCGCAATCCGCAGTACGGCCTGATCAGCAATTCACTGGTTTCTTATGGTGCGGGCCGCTGGCACCAGCAACATGGCCGTCACCCCGATTGCAACCATCACGGCACTGTTTATCAACAGTGCCGTCGTGGTTCCCAGCTGGCTCATGAGATAGCCGAGTTCCAGATGCCCGATAGGTCCGAGGCCCAGCGCAAATACCCAGGCGCCCATGGCGCGGCCGCGTAGCTCAGGGGGCACTGAAATCTGCAGCATACCTTGAGCCAGTATATCGATACAGCTGGCACATAAGGCGATGAGCATAATCGCCACCAGCACCCAGACCATTTGCGTGGCAATGGCCAGGCTGAACAACGCTGCGCCAAATCCGATGATTACCAGCAGAAAGAGCAAGCCGATTTTCTGCGGCAGTACAAAACTCAGCAGCAATGCACCCGCCAGACCACCGGCCGCTCGCATGGCGTGCATGGTGCCCAGTCCGGCATCGCCGACGGCGAGCCGCTCGACAGCAATTTCAGGCAACGCAGTAGCAAATGAAAAACCAAACACTTCGACCAGTGAGATCAGTAGCACCAGCATCAACAGGACGGTGTGGGTGCGCATGGCTGTGAGACCGCTGGTAAGCGCGTGAACAATGCCGCTTTTGCTTGACTGGTTAACAGACGTTGATGACTGATTGGCTTGCGTTTTATAGAATGCCAGCAGTGCCAGCATATGGCCGAAGGCGAGTGCCGCGTATGCGGCGCCGGCGCCGCTCTGCTGACTGATCGTTCCTGCAGCGACCGCCCCGATCAGTTGCCCGAACCGGCTGGTGATACTTAACATACCGAGTGCGGCCAGCAGCCCTTGCGGGCCGGCGATGCTACCGGCATAGCTTAATCGGGCGGGTTGATGAATCGAGCGCAGCGAGCCGGACAAAGCACTCATGACTAACGCACCGGTGAGAGCAATCTGTTCAAGCCATAGCAGAACTGCGAAACCGGCCAGCAGGGTCAGCAGTGCTAATTCAGTGCAAACCAGCACGTAGCGTTTGTCGAAGCGGTCGGCGATAGCACCGGCCGGTACGCCGATAAAAAGCATTGGTGCAAAAAAAAGTGCCAGTGACACACCCACCCAGGCTGATGAACCCGTCAGCTGATAGATCATATAGCCGAGCACGACCTGCTCGCCCTGCATACCAGCCGAGTTTAGCGCCGCACCGAGCGACAGCCTGCGGAAATTTTCTGACTTGAACGCCGCACTACCGTGCAGAATACGTGTGCTAAACCGCATCTAACGACAACAGCCTGGATGAGCAATCATGTGCCTCAAAGGATTATTAAACTACGGTTTCGATGCTGCAATCACACCGACCGGAAACAACCCGCGTCGGGTCCCGGGGGCATTGCCGTAGCCGTGTTGTGGCCGTGTTTGTGAGGTAGGTTTCCATACGCTTAACTGAAGTCGGTAATGACGGATATGCCAGAGCGTTTGTGCTTGTCAAAGCCGGCCAGTGCATCGATGGATGCCTGCAGGGTCAGTTCTTCGAAGATAAGCTTGTCCGGCGATAGTTGGCCGTTTTGGATCATCTCGATCATGGTGCCATAGCGGTGTGCCTGCATACCGTGGCTGCCGATGATTTCGAGTTCATGGCCCATCACCAGATCCATTGGGATCGGTGGCGTACTTTGGTCTCCCAGCATCCATCCCAGTTGAATGTGGCGACCGCGTTTTTTCAGGTTGCGTACCGAGTTGATGCAGGTGGACTCTATACCCAGTGCGTCTATGGAAACATCAGCGCCGCCATCGGTCAGGGATTTAACGGCCGCGACAATGTCAGCGGTGTCACTTGCGTTGATGGTATGTTCAGCGCCGACAGCGCTGGCGAGTTCAAGGCTTGCGGCAGAGATATCTATAGCGATGGGACGCGCCCCCATTGCCCGTGCGATCATGATCGCAGACAGGCCCACGCCGCCACAACCATGCACCGCAATCCATTGACCGGGGCCAACGCGCCCCTGATCCACCACCGCTCTGAAGGATGTGACAAAGCGGCAGCCGAGACTTGCCGCTGTTGCGAAATCCATGTTGTCTGGCAACCCCACCAGGTTGAGATCGGCGTGCTGAACCTCTACATACTGGGCAAAAGATCCCCAATGCGTAAACCCGGGCTGGAATTGATTGTCGCAAACCTGCTGGTTGCCCGTGTGGCACTGTGCACACGCACCACAACCCCCGACAAACGGGACGGTGACTCTGTCGCCGCGTTGCCATTGTTTTACATCGCGACCGGTCGCCTCAACGACGCCTGATAACTCGTGACCCGGGACGTGCGGCAATTCAATAACCGGGTCATGGCCCTTCCAGCCTGAAAAGTCACTTCGGCAAACACCGGATGCTTCAACTTTAACGACGACCCCGTGGTTTTCCGGTGTGGGATCGGGCACAGTCTGCAGGGTAGGGGCTTCACCGAATCTCTCATAGACGACTGCTTTCATGATTATCTCCACGGGCGTTCAGGCAGGAGTGGTTGAGTATACGTTAGCGTTGTACGACGGCCAGGGTTTCGATTCATGGCCGGTAAAGAGCTAAACCGGTCGGTCAATCAACGGTCAATCACAACGTGACATAAATCGGCATCGACCGACTGCCGTAGGAAGTGATTTTCTGTTACAGCGTTGGTGGGATCGATTGATTTAAGGTACCAGCATAAAAATTAACCGACAGCACTTTAAGCATAACAGCACGGCAAATTTACGGTACAGGCTATTGAGCACATCGTAAGTAGTGCCCATCCAGAAACAAGCGCTACTGCGTACCACTCAGGCACGCCATCTTTTGCCGACCACAGGTAGTTACTTAAGAACAACTAAGCGCCTCCCTGTGGTAGGCAAAATCCCACGCACCTGAATGATCCTCGCGACATCCTGTTTCCGGGTAGGCACTAATTATATTTTGCAGCAGTGGCACCATGATTAGTCTTCGTAGAGCAGTACATCGGAAATCAGATTGGCCCAGTCTTTAAACTGCGACAGCGAGAAGAGCTTTTCACCGACGGCCCGGTACATATCAGAGACCAGCATCACACCCATCTCGCGTTGCGGAAACTGCGAGGCATAGTTAAGAATGTTGCCTAGTGTTGACTCGTACTGAGGTGTTTGTGCCGCCACAACTGCTTGCCCAACCAGTGACGATGCCAGCGCGTATTGCAGATCGATCGATTGCGGAACGGGGACGTCTTCACCGGCAATAATGGCAGCAATATCGGGCAGGTTATCCATATTGTCTATAAATGCGTTGAGCTCGACGCCGGCGGCATCGCCTACGCAGGCTTGCAGGGCACCGGGTAGTATGGCACTGCCTGATGCAAATTTCTGCAGGGCGTGGTGAGCAAATTCCCACGAGCGCGGTGTTGGAAAAGCTACCGGGTCCAGCGCCGGATCGAAGTCAAAAAGCAACTCAGGTCGAAAGCGCAGAAAAGCAATAATGCGCTCATCAATACCTTGTTGATAGGCCCACAGCACCCAGTCGTCGAGGTTGGCGTCAAAGCTGTAGTGGCTGAACCGGTTTGCCAATGGTGTTGCCATAGAGTAGGTGACACCCCGATCGCCCTGGCGGTTTCCGGCGGCAAATATGACCCAGCCTTGCGGTACTTGATAGTCGCCGAGGCAGCGATCCAGAATCAGCTGATAGGCGGCCGCTGATACCGCCGGTGTCGCGGAGGTAATTTCATCGAGGAACAGGATTCCGGCGCTTCCGTGTCGCTGTGCATCCGGCAGCATACGAGGCACCGCCCACTCCACCATACCGTCAACGCGAAAAGGAATGCCGCGAAGGTCAGTGGGTTCAAGCTGCGACAAACGAATATCGATTAACGGCACTGAATGACGGGCCGCCACCTGCGCCACCAACTGCGATTTACCGACACCGGGTGGTCCCCAGATCATTACCGGTGTGTGGTGCCCGTTGAGCGTACTTGAAAACTCGTTTTCTAACACAGACTGCAAATGGATGGGGCGCATAGGTCGGGTTCGTCGATTAACAGGGTGGACATATTGCTGTGAGACTGCAGCTGTCGGTTAGCGGAAGTCTGCCGCGGTGGTGCCCCACACTATCACTACGTGGCAAAGGAAAATATAGATCTTAATCCGCGCCGGGTGTGCGGGATGGCAGCGTTGCGTGACACGCGGTTAAGTGACATCTGCTGCTTAGTCAGAGACGAACAATACCCACTGACCAGTGCCGCCCGACGCGCCGCCGAATTTCACGGTGTCCTGCCACTGATCGCCTAGTCGTTGGTGATGGTATTCGCTACGGCTGCCGCAGGCGTGGCGAGGTGACTTTTGTAAAATGACTGTTGATCTTTCAAACATCACATGTTTACATACATGCCATGACTGAAGCGATTTTCTACGACCTTAAGCAACTGACCGGATTAGCACCCAGCCTGTCTGCGCAGGTGGCCAGAGCCATTGGTACCCGAGTAGTTACCGCAAAGCTTCTGCCCGGTGACCTGCTGGAAGATGAAGTAGCGCTGGCGACTCGCTATCAGGTCAGCCGTTCGGTCATCAGAGATGCGGTGAAGACGCTGGTCGGCAAAGGATTGCTTGAAGTGCGTCGCGGCATCGGAACGCGGGTGCGACCGCGAGCTAACTGGGGGTTGCTGGATGACGATGTACTGGCCTGGCAGCAAACTGCACCGGCTGACTCCAGGCAACTGCAGCAATTGATGGAGGTGCGTCAGATCTTTGAGCCGAAAGCGGCGCGCTGGGCCGCTGAGCGTGGCTCTGATGCCAGCCATCTAATTATTAAGGCGGCGGTTGAGCGCATGGAAGCGGAAAAAGGTGCGGTGGAAGATTTTATCTTTGCCGATGCGACGTTTCACCGTGCAATCCTGCGTGCAACGGACAACGATTTTCTGGTGGCGCTGGAGGGGGTGATTTTCTCTGCGTTGCTAAGTTCTATTCGGCTGACCAACGACGACCCGCGCAAAAATGAAAAATCACTGCCGTTTCACCGGGAGGTTTATGAAGCCATTGCTGCACGCGATGGTGATCATGCCGAGCAGGTGATGAGCTATCTGCTTGGCGATACGAGCCAGCGTCTGAGGGGTAAGTGGACCAACGCTGACCCGTGACCACTTCTAGCGTTTAATCGGGTCAGCCGCACAAGGCGGTTCACTTGAACATCTATAAAGGGGGAAAAATAAAACAGAGAAATACCACAGAGTGTTTGCGTTTTTCGTGCGGGACTTAGCCCGCATGATGGTGGGCTCTGCCTGCCGTTGTACCACCAGCGGGGTTGGTAGTTGCTCCGCGACAGGAATTTAATTTCATAGGATAACCCTATCAACAGTCTAATCTGGAGAATATTATGTCTGGTCTGGAAATAGTTAACCGTTTAAAGGTTCGTGTGGGCGCTATCGCCGTCGCCACTGCACTGGCGGTTGGTGGCAGTGTACATGCGGCGGACGTCGCGCTGCTGCTGCCGGAAAATGTTAATCCGCGCTGGGAGAGTCAGGACGCGGCGTTTTTTCTGGACGCTATGAAAAAATACGCACCGGAAGCCTCGGTAGAAGTACTGAATGCGAACAACGACACCGCCGCGCAGCAGCGTCAGGCAGAGCAGGCGCTAACCCAGGGGGCGAAGGTGTTAGTGGTCATTCCAATTGATGGTGAAAGCTCTGCGATTATTGCTGACAGCGCCAAGGAGGCTGGTGTTCCCACTATCGCCTACGATCGCATGATCAACTCTGAGAACACCACCTTCTGGGTACAGGCGGATCTAGAGGGCATGGGCTATGACCAGGCCATGCATGTTATAGAGAATACCAAAGACGGTGATACGCTGGTGATGCTGAAGGGATCGCCGACTGACCCCAACGCAGCCGTTATTCACAACGGGCAATTGCGTGCGCTGACACCTCTTTATGAATCCGGCAAGCGAATCATGGGCTACGAAAACTGGACTCAGGGTTGGGACCCCGCTATCGCCCGCCGTTCGATGGATCAGGCGCTGACTAAACTCGACAACAACATACAGGGCGTGGTGTCATCTAACGATGGCAATGCCGGTGCCGCAATCGCATCTATGGAAGAGCAGGGCATGGCCGGCACGGTACCGGTGTCGGGTCTCGACTGCACGATTCAGGCGCTGCAACTGATGCTGCTGGGTAAGCAGACCCAATGTGGCTGGCGTCCGCTTGCTGATATGGCCGATGCCACCGCACAGGTAACAGCGCGCTTGCTGGAAGGCAAAGGTGTTGATGATCTTGCGCCGAATACAGTCAAAAACGGTGTGGGCGCAGAGGTAAATTATGTCGCGGTAGGGTCTTATTCTGCGGTCGGTGAAACCGGTGTCGGCTATGTGATCGACAACGATACTTCTATCGCAAAAGAAGCGGTCTGCGAAGGCGTTGCCGCTGATACCGGTTTCTGCAAAAACTGATCAGTATGATATCCGAAGCAGCAGACAAGGCGGGGCGTTCGGCTCCGCCTGCACACCTTTCGGTGGGCAACATCAACAAGCGCTTTGGTGGTGTGCAGGCGCTGGATGGGGTGGCGTTTGAAGTAGCGCGTGGCGAGGTAATGGCGCTGGTTGGTGACAACGGGGCTGGCAAGTCCACCTTAATGAAAATACTGGCCGGTGCTTATGTTGCAGATGAAGGTGATTTTTCCCTCGACGGCAATCGCATTTCTATAAACAGCCCGCAGGACGCCACCGCCCTGGGTATTCAGATTGTCTATCAGGACCTGGCCCTTTGCGAAAACCTTGATGTCGCGGCCAATCTGTCGTTGGGGGCTGAGCCGGTCAAGCCGGGCTGGCGCTTTCTACCGCGCTTTCTGCGACCGATAGACGATCTCCTGATGGAGAAGAAAGCACTACAGGCTATCGATCAACTGGAAGTACGCACGTTGAAATCGGTGCGCGCCAAAGTGGGGGGACTGTCCGGCGGGCAGCGACAGGCGATAGCGATTGCACGAGCGGTGGGTGCGGACTCATCGGTCGTGTTGCTCGATGAACCAACAGCAGCACTCGGCGTTGTACAAACCAGGCAAGTGCTGGATGTTGTAAAGCGATTGCGGGATACCGATCACGCCGTTGTTTATATTTCGCACAATCTGCGCGATATCTTCGAGGTGGCGGATCGCATAACCGTGTTACGGCATGGCGCAAATGTCGGTACCTGGCAAACCAGTCAAACCACCCCCGATGAGATAGTCGTCGCGATGACGGCGGGTGTTACGACCGGGTCGAATCATGCAGCCTGATACTAGCTTATCCCTGATCGAGCGATTCCGGATAATGCGGGAAACGCGCTTTGGTTCATTTGTCCCTGTACTGTTTGCGCTGGTTGCCATCTGGCTTTGGTTTGGTATCACAGAGCCCGCTTTTCTGAGTCCGCGCAATTTCTATTTTCTATTTATGCAAAGTGCCGTGGTAGGAACCCTGGCGGTTGGTATCACGGTTGTGCTGCTGTTGGGCGACATCGATCTATCCGCGGCCGCTACCGCCGGTGTCTGTGCCGCCTTGATGGCTGTGTTGATTGTCGCTGGTGTGCCGGGGATTCCGGCGGCGTTAATTGCTATGGCGCTTGGGGTGGTAATGGGGCTTTGCCAGGGTATGCTTGTGTCGTATGTGGGCATACCGTCTTTTGTGGTCACTCTTGCCGGACTGTTGGGTTTTCAGGGGCTGATGCTGAAAATTCTGGGCATACAGGGGGCCGTTAATATGCGTGACCCGATCATACGTGGCATTACCACCGTTAGTTTGCCGCCGCTGTTGGGCTGGCTGATCGGCAGCGCCTGTGTACTGATATTTATTACCGTAATATTGACGATCCAGCGTCGTCGTAAAGCACAGCAACTGGAGCTGGAGTCAACGGGGGCACTGTTTGGTCAGATTCTATTTTTTGCGGTTCTGGTGCTAGGGACTGTAGCTATGCTTAACAGCTACAGAGGCGTACCACTGCTGGTGATTCTATTGCTAAGCCTGACGGCGTTGCTTGGCTGGATAACCACATCGACACCGTTCGGCCGCGCACTGTTTGCGGTGGGTGGTAATGCCGAGAGCGCACGCCGTGTCGGCATTAATGTTAAACGCATCCGGGTCGCGGCGTTTGCGATAGTCGGCCTGATGGCGGCCATCGGCGGTATTGTCGGGGCATCGCGCTACGCGTCTGTTTCGTTTAACGCATTTGCCGGCGGGCCTTTGCTGCTGGAGGCTATTGGTGCTGCGGTGATCGGTGGTACGTCGTTGTTCGGTGGACGTGGCTCGGTCTGGAACGCGATTCTAGGCGCATTGGTCATCGGCTCACTGGGTAACGGCCTCGATCTGTCCGGCGCCAGTGCGGCAGATAAACTGATGTTCTCTGGCGCTATCCTGCTTCTGGCCGTCGCCATCGATGCGGTGTCCCGTAACGGTGCCAATCAGTCTACTTAACGGGGATCACTAAATGAATGCTGACGCATCAACATTGCTGTTCAGTTCTGACAGGGCCTTGATCGACGTAATACTCGATCAACTGATACCGGCCAACCCCGACAAAGGAATCCCCGCTGCCGGCGGACTGGGCATTGCAGACTACCTGGGTGATGTTGCCGCTCGCGATCCTGCTGTTGCCAAAGCGCTGGAAACTCTGTTTACCGGGGCGAGGGACTGGTTGTCTGGTTCGGGTCAGTCCTTAGAGGCGCTGGCACTGGCGGATCAAACCGCACTGGTCAGCTGGCTTCAGCAAACGCATGCAGATCACTTTGAAGTGCTGCTGAGCAATACCTACATGGGTTACTACAGCCGCCCCGATACACGGGAATTACTCGGTTTATCAGCGCTGCCAACGCAACCGAATGGCTACGCCGTACCGCTGGAGTCCCGTGAGGAAATATCCGCTCTGACCCGAACCGTCAGGGAGCGCGGCCCCTGTTATCGCAGCTGCTAATCGGTAGGTAAGAACCTATGAACGAAGAACCGGTTGATGTATTGATTATAGGCGCAGGTGCATCAGGTGCGGCGATTGCGTGGTCCCTGACTGACACGAGAATGCGTATACTTTGTCTGGAACAGGGGCCGCATCTGCATGATGCCGATTTCCCCAGCCGTAACCCGGACTATGAATTAAGTCGCTACGCAGAGTTCAGCTGTGATCCCAACGTGCGGCAATTGCCACAGGATTACCCGATCAACTCTGCCGGGTCAAAAATTACCCCGGTTAATTTTAATGCGGTGGGCGGGTCTACGATAAATTTTCTAGGCCATTGGCCACGCATGCGTCCGTCGGACTTCAAAACCCGTTCACTGGATGGCGTTGGCACCGACTGGCCGCTGGACTATGCCACGCTGGCTCCGTTCTACGACATCAACGACCGCAACATGGGGGTGTCCGGTCTCGGCGGCAATCCGGCTTATCCCCACTATGTGCCACCACTGCCGCCGATACCCATTGGTAAACTGGGTAAGCGGCTGGCAGGGGGCTTCAATAAACTGGGCTGGCACTGGTGGCCGTCCGATGTTGCCATTCTCAGTGAGGATTATGACGGCCGCTCAAAGTGCGTAAACGCCGGCACCTGTGACCTTGGTTGCGCTGCTGGTGCCAAAGCCAGTGTCAGTTTCAGTTACTGGCCGATGCTGCAACGCATGGGGGTTGAGCTCAAAACCCACTGCCGCGTGGCAGAAATTACCGTGGGGGATGACGGCATGGCCAGTGGTGTGCTGTACCACGATGAAAACGGCCAGGTGCAGCAACAGAAGGCCGAGATTGTCGTGGTGGCGTGCAACGGCGTGGGAACCCCCCGGCTGCTGTTAAACTCGACATCAAAGCAGTTCCCTGATGGTCTGGCAAACCGCAGTGGCATGGTTGGCCGCAACCTGATGTTTCATCCGTTGACTGGTGTAACCGGAGTTTTCGATGAGCCAATGGAGGGTTTCAAAGGCCCAATGGCCTGTAGCATTTTAAGTCAGGAGTTCTACGAGACCGACCCCACCCGTGACTTTGTTCGCGGTTATGGCTTACACAGTGGCCGTTATGTCACCCCGATGACGTATGCTCTGGGTGGCTATGGCGTCGATAACCCAGTGCCCTGGGGCACAGAACACCGGCATCTTTTTGATAACGTGTATCCGTATTCGGCTGGCCTGACGGTGGTCACTGAAGATCTGGCGCATGAGTCAAACTGCGTAACGCTTGACCCTGATCTTACCGACAGTGATGGTATTCCCGCCCCGAAAATTCATTATCAGGTTTGTGATAACACCAGAAAGATGATTGCACACGGTGAAGACCGGGCAGAAGAGGCATTGCTGGCTGCGGGTGCCAGGCAGATACTGGGCAAAGGTGGTGATGTCTGGTGGCGTGCCGGCTGGCATCAGATGGGAACAGCCCGCATGGGCGATGACCCCGAAAAATCAGTGGTTAACGCCTGGGGGCGCAGCCACGATGTAAAAAACCTTTTTATTGTTGATGGCAGTATTTTTGTCACATCCGGTGCGGTAAACCCGACATCCACCATACAGGCATTGGCTCTCTATATTGGTGACAATATTAAAAAAAATATTGCGAACCTGTTTGACTGATGAAAATTACCCGTGTAATCAGCCATGTGATCGGCTACGATTTACCCGAAGAATTAGGGTACTCACAACAATACTACGCTCGACGCACCGCGCATCTTGTCGAGGTGCAAACCGACGAGGGGATCAGTGGCTGGGGTGAATGCTTCGGCCCCGGTAATGTGGCGCTGGCCAACAAGGCTATAGTCGAGCGCGTTATAGCGCCAATGATCATCGGTCATGATCCACTGGACCGGGAGGTGATCTGGCATAAAATCTATAATCTGCTGCGCGACCATGGTCAGAAAGGCATGCCGTTGCAGGCCCAGTCAGGGGTGGATATCGCGCTTTGGGATCTCACCGGTAAAATCACCGGACAGCCACTGTGCAAACTGATCGGCGGGAAATTTCGCGAGCGCGTACCAGTCTATGGCTACGCGATGATGTTAAAACGTCAGGATCTGGCCTCTCAGGTCGCGCGTTTTAAAGACGAAGCCGCGTCCATAAGGCAGGCCGGATTTGTCGCCACTAAAATGAAGGTGGGTCTCGGTGTTGCCGCTGATACAAAACTTGTCACTGCTGTGCGCAGCGGCGTTGGTGAAGACTATAGATTTATGGTTGATGCAAACCATTGCTACAGTGTTGATGATGCTCTTGAGATCGGGCGGGTGCTCGACGACCTAAACGCCTACTGGTTTGAAGAACCGGTCGCCCCGGAAGATCATGCCGGCTACAGAATCTTAAGACAAAATCTAAAGACCAGAATTGCCGGTGGTGAAGCAGAGTTTACCCGTTGGGGCTGGCAGAAACTACTACAGGCCGATGTGCTGGATATTGCTCAGCCGGAAGTATGTGCGCTAGGGGGTATTACAGAGTATCTCAAAGTGCTGTCACTGGCCCATACCCATTTTACCCGGGTCATTAATCATGTCTGGGGATCGGCAGTGGCCTTGAGTGTCAACCTTCATCTGATTGCAGCAATGCCACCGATGCCAGGTGGCTTGCATCCCGCGGAGCCGATGCTCGAGTGCGACACAACGCATAACCTGTTCAGGGATAAATTGCTGGAAAAACCGCTGGATCTGATGGCACAGGTTGCGCGAAACAGTGGTACTGTTGCAGTCCCCGGGGGACCTGGTCTGGGGGTCGAGCCTGACAGAGAGTTTATCCGACACTACACAATCACCTGACTCTGGATCGGTAGCGAGTGCGTATCCGGATGCGTGCAAACTAGTTACGCAAATGCCATAGCAAGCTTATACCTGCGCACAGAGACAGCACCGGTAACAGTATAAACGCCAGCCAGTAGCTGCCGCTTAGCGACACACACAGACTGAAGATGACCGGGCCCGCCATAGCGCCGCCAAAAGTGAAAAACTGCATGCCTCCGGTGACGGTGGCGAGTTCGTCCTGATTAGAGATTCGCACCAGCTCTGCGTAGAACACACCGTTCCAGGCGACTGCCGTGATCGAGCATAACGTCGCGGTGAAAAAATACAGCCATGCATCTGACCCCGCCGGCACCGAAGCCATAAGTATACAGGCCACAAACATAGCAATGCCCAGCAACCCGAGGAGTCTGCCGGGCCGGCCCCATTGATCAGCCACCCAGCCCCAGAAGGGGCGAGCCACAACACTGGCCACCTGCGCCGCTGCCAGTACCGATGCGGCAAAGGTAAGTGTGAGATTGTGTTCCTGTGTTAAGTAGGTCACCAGAAACACAAGAAAGCACACCTGGGTAGACCCGTAAGCCAGTGACGTCAGCGCCAGTCGTCGCTGCGACTGGTTATGCCATACCTTGAACAATGGCGTTAGCAGTGCCCGTACCGGCGGTGTCTGCTGTCGGTTGATCTGCTTATCAAAGATATTGATGGTCGGTTGCAGGCCTACCGCGCAGACCAGGCACAGGACAGCGCTGCACAATAGAGCGGCTTTCCAGCCATGTGCGATAAGTACGGCTGGCACGATCAGCCCGGCGGTGGCAATGCCCAGTGGAACGCCGGTTTGCTTGATCGAAAAAAGTAAGCCCCGATTTTGCGCACCAACGTGCCGGCCCAGAATTGCCGCTGCGGTCGGGTTGGCCAGCCCATAGCCTGCACCGATAGCGATAGCACCGATGGCGATAGCGATGATGTTTCCTGCCGTGCAGGCCAGCAGGCCGACTGCGCACAAAAGCATTGCCACCTGGCTGAATCGCAGTGCTCCGAAGCGACCGATATAACCGCTGAGCAACAGGCCCGATAACATGGCAAAAACATACAGTAAGCCGGTAAAGTTGCCGATTTGCTGTGCGCCCACGCCAACCTCAGCCGCCAGTACCGGGGCCAGAACGGCCGGTGTGCTCTGCGTAAAAGCGGCGAGAGTCTGTACCGCAAGGGTTACTGACAGTGCCAGCCAGGGGCGTCTGTGATCAGGGGCGTTCAAGCGTTGGTGGTCCGGCGAATATCAGGTTGTTAATAATGGCACAATCAGTATCGGAGGGTATTGGCGGCGGGTAACTGCAAGGGCTGCTGTCAGTGTTGTTTTCTGTCGCAGAACGCAATGTTAAGTGTCACGTTGATACGCCGGTCCGGCCGTGCCGGGTCAATCTTCACCAACCCGGTGAGCAGTATCAACGAGTAGATGATCTACTTGTTTGCGCGGGGTAGTGCCGTACAGATTTGTGCAAGCTTTTAACCTGAACAGTCTGTCGAGGGTTGGCAGCTACCCGCAGATCATCGGTTTGGCAGATCAGTGTTGTTCGCTGCAGCACCAAAGGGGATGACAGTCACCACACTGGAGAAAACGGCAGAGATTGCATTGCACCGTACAACGACATATTCGGATACAATAAAATCCGGTTGCCCACCGCATGTCGATCTCGCCGGGTGCTTTATGCGCATTGCTGCTTGCAGCTGGCGGCAATTGAGAAAATAGACTTTGCGGACTCCTGTGGGAAATAACCACCTGCCAGTAGCAGCGATTCGGGTTGGGGATGTCATGATGCGCTTTAAAATAATAACCTGCCTGCGATATACCGCTGCCGGTTTTGTTGTTAGCGTATTTATGTTTCCGATATTGTGGTTCGGACTCACCGCCATTAAACCGCGTTGGGCCATCTTTAATAAAGATCAGGTGGTCTGGTTTGATTTTGCACCAACACTCGACAGCTTTTCGACTGTCTGGTTCGGGCCGGCTGTTTTCCAGATACGTGACTCGATGTTGTCGTCGATATTTGTGGCCACGGGGTCAACGTTTCTTGCGCTAGTGATTGCAGTGCCCGCAGGCTTCGGGTTATCCCGCTTGTGCTTTCGCGGCCGCCGCTGGGTTTTGGCGGGCGCGCTGGCACAGCGCTTTCTGCCTCCGATTGCCATCATTATTCCCCTGTTTTTGATCTTCCATCATTATGGACTGCGCGATACCCATGCGGGAGTCATACTGGCTCATGCAGTGATAAACAGTCCACTTGCGGTATTGCTGATGAAGTCGTTCTTTGACGATATACCGGGAGAGATCGATTCGATGGGTATCATTGATGGTGCGACGCGATTTCAGGTGTTCTGGCACTTGCTGTTGCCGACCGTGCGTGGTGGTGTGGCGGCAACCGCGGTGCTGTGCTTTATATTTTCCTGGACGGAATTTCTATTGTCACTGTTCCTCACCAGTTCGATACGAACCATGCCGGTCAGGATTGCGCTGTTTGATGCCGGATCACAAGTGAATCTGATCGCGGCGACCGGCATGTCAGCAATTATCCCCGGTTTTTTATTTATCCTGCTGGTGCAAAGGTATCTGGTGCGGGGATTGACGATGGGCGCTTTGAAATACTAGCTGCCGTGCACCAGGACAGAACGGAATCACTGGCCTGCGCCGAGTGGTAATCGGGCTCTGTTCCTGTCGCACAGCGTTTATGCCGCGACTAGATTTTTTATCTTTGCAAAGGTCTGGCTGCCCTCGATAAACGCCTCACACGACACGGTAAAATGATCCGTGTCATTTACTACGTAAAACTCATTGTTGTATCCAGCGGCGTTGACGGTCTCTGCATAGAGACGCGACTGCTCGATCCATCCGGCGGGTTCATTGCCACCGGCCACAATCAGGTAGTCGGCTCTGCCTTGTGGCGGGTTGGTCAGGCAGTCGTTGCGGCGCGCGGTATTGACATCGATTTGCGCTTCGTCGTTTACGGTTATCTGTGTAATGACTTCGGGTTCGTAGATGCCGCTGATAGCGATAACAGCGCTGACCAGATCGGCGGCCAGTCCGTGTGTGTCTGCTTTTTCGTTCATGACTCTGGCAGCCAGGTGCGCACCGGCGGAATGGCCGATCAGAGTCAACCGTTCCGGGTCTGCCTGCCAACCGCCGGCGTGTTGATGGCAAAAGCGGGTAGCGCGGATAATCTGTGCAACCATGGTGTCCAGGGTAATTGACGGGCACAGATCGTAGTTGATGTTGGCGACCACGGCGCCGGCGTTGAGCAATGGGGGTACCACCAGAGTGGAGTCATGTTTGTCACCGGCTCGCCAGTAGCCGCCGTGGATAAAAAGTACCAGTGGCGCGGGCAGGTTGGTTGGTGCTATTGGCCGGTATAGATCAAAACGTTCCTCGCTGCCGTGTCCGTAGCGCAAGTCCGCGCTGGACCGGCTGCTTTGGCGCAGGTGCTCCCGGGCCTGTGCTGATTCTGATAGTCGGCGTGCCCGCCCGGCCTCGACATCGGGTCCGGCGGCACTCGGGTTATATATCGCTTCCAGGGCTGTGGCTGGCAGATCCTGCCATCGTGGTAGTGCATGCATGATCGTTGACCGGAGTCCTGTTGTTTTATGGCTGATGATATAGCGAGAGTTATCGGGCGTTGAGCACACGGTCCATATAGTGGTAAAAATCCAGTACCGTTCCTTCGTAGTTGGCGTTTGCCAGCACAGCCGGCTTATAGAAGCGAGACGACAAACCCTGGTACAGGCGAGTGAGTTGCGTTTTGTCCTCGGACATGACGCGCTCGAAGAATGCCCCGATTTCCTCTTTGCGCTGCTCACTGACTGAATCATCAAACACAGCCGCTCCCAGCTTCACGTGGACCGCGTCCACACCCATCGGCTGCAACAGCAGATACATCACTGCGTGGGCGGCTACACCTGCGACATGCGCCGGCATCACACTGAACATAGGCGATACTTGTTTCTCTGCATCGGTGAGATCCTCGTGACCGGTGCCGCGTTGCGACGCTGAGTCCGGATAGCGTGAGTAGTAGCCAAGGTATCCGGGCCCCGGCGGAAAATGCTCGCAGAGATGGGTTGGTGTCGTCGCGTGCAGGGTTTGCTGGTGCACATGTGACAAGTGGTAACCTTCCATAAAATTCTCTGCCAGGCACTTCCAGTTGACCGGCCATGTTTGCTCGGCGCTATAGCACAGCGTCATTTGTTCCATGTGATAATTGGTGACCAGTGTGGTGAGTCCGGTTAGTTGGGGTGCCAGACTTTCCGCGTTGTGATCGAGGTTGACATAGATAAAGCCACCCCAGACTTCGCAGCGGAATTCGGTCAGTTTCAGGTTTTGACACTCAGCCCGTTCAACCAGTGGTGTGCGCAATAGTTTACCGGCCAGGTCATAGGTCCAGGCGTGGTAGGGGCAGACCAGTTTCTGTGCATGGCCGCTTCCTTCGGCAATGGTGGTGCCGCGATGCAGGCATACATTGGAGAGCGCCCGAATACGGTGGTTGTCGCCGCGCGTCAGCAGGATGGATTCACCGGCAAGGTCACAGACCAGATAGTCACCGGTAGTGGGGATTTCCTCAGCCCGTGCCAGACAGATCCATTGTTTGCGGAACAAGTGTTCGAGCTCAAGCTCAAGGATGTCGGGTGACCGGTAATAGGCCGTCGGCATCGGTCGTGCCGTGCCGTAGGATTGATGACGGCTTGCACGTAATGCATCGAGAACAATCTCTGTATCGGACGCCGGGATACTCATACGCAAATGACCTGTAGGAACGCCGGTTTACACCAGTGACGTTCTTGATTCTAAGCGAAAAAAAACGCCTGTAGTAGTTTTCCGATGTCAGGCAGTGGTAGCGATACGATTGAGATATACTGAAAGCCGGCCTGAGAGCTTGGTTTTTTGACACAGCTGTTTGCGAATAACGGCAATCCGGAGAACAGTACTGATGCACTATCCATTAACTGATCAACAGCGTGCGGCCTTTAACCGGGACGGAGCGGTAGTGCTGCCGGGGTTGATTTGCGACCAGCAGCTGGACACCGGTCGGGTTGCTATAGACAGGGCAATGCAGCAGTCGGATAACTATTTTCGTCGACTGCGCGCCTGGGAGAACGATTCGACCTTAAAAGCCCTGTGCTGTGACTCGCAATTGCCTGCGGTGGTTGCGCAGTTGCTCGATACTGAGCAGGTCAATCTATTTTACGATCAGGTGTTTACCAAGGAACCCGGTAGCGCGTCACCGACGCCATGGCATAATGATCAGCCTTACTGGCCGGTCAGAGGGGCGGGCGTGATGACTCTGTGGCTGGCCCTTGATGACATCTCCGTAGACAGCGGGCCACTGGAATTTATAGCCGGATCACATCAATGGGACCGATGGTTTCAACCGTTTGTTGCAGCAACCGACGGCAGTGCAGAAAGTAACTACGACCCAGAGCCTGCCTTTGAACCGCTGCCGGACTTTGAGTCTCAACGCGGTCAGCATAATATCCTCTGCTGGGAGCTTCAGGCAGGAGATGCGATTGCGTTTCATGCGCTGACTGTGCATGCAGCAAAGCCTAACGTCAGTTCGACTCGGCGGCGCAGGGGCTATGCGATTCGCTATACCGGTGCCAATGTCACCTATCACGAGGGACCCGCTAACAACCCGCGATTGATCAATCCGGACCTTCAGCATGGTGATCAGCTGGATAGCGCGCAATACCCGGTTGTTTTCCCCGCGACACCAGGGCTGGGTAACCACGCTGCTGAAAACAAACCCGTGTCTGCAACATAGATTCAGGAGCTTCGACGTTTGAATAACGTATCCGGGATGAGTCGGGATAACTGGGGCTGGCGAGCCCGCTTTGGTTTGTTCATTGTGGCCAGTGAAGCGGTGCCCGAGGCAGAGTGGTGGGCGATGCTGCCAGCAGGTGTATCAGTCCATACATCCCGCGTTGATGCGGGCGCCCCCTGGGCTGTCGGGCAGGGCCACAACCCCCGTAATCTGACACTTGCCGATGACCTGCAGCGCGGTGCCGGTCAGTTTGCTGCCATGCGCCTTAATGCGGTGGTGGTCGGGCACAGTTCAAGCAGCTTTCTAGGCGGGCCCGGTTGGGATGACGCTGTAGTCAACGTGCTGCAATCGATACTACCGGCTGGTGTCAGCGTGACCACCAACGGCCTCGATTGCCTGGCAGCGTTACGTGCCTGCGGCATCGAGCGACCGTTTCTGGTTTTCCCGCCGTGGTTTAACGCTACTGTGGTTGAAGCAGGCGTCGAGTATTTTGTATCGCACGGATCATCACCGGCGGGTGCATTGAGTGTCGACCCGGGACGGCAATGGCGGGATGTGCCCTCGGGTCAGCTCTACGCACAGGGCATGGGCTTTGAGCAGGATGTTGAATCTCTGTATCGTCAGATCCGCAGTCACTGTCCGAAAGATGCTGACGGTGTGCTGATCGCAGGGACCGGATTCCGTTGTGTTGGCATAGCCGGTGTGCTTGAGGACGACCTGTCCCGACCGGTGATCACCGCCAATCAGGCCAGTCTGTGGCACAGTCTGCGTTTGACCGGCGTGAGCGGATCAGTGACAGGGTATGGCCGTTTGCTGAGCGCAGATGGACCGGGCCTGGCGTCGCACTGACGCAGAGAATTACTGCGACCGGACCACTGGCGGAAATTCTGTGCCTAGAGCGTTCGTTGCTTTCCAGTTAAGGGCTGGTAGGATTCATTATTAATCATTGCGGGCAGCAAATCATGACATCAACTTTATTAATCGGTATAACCGAAGGCGGTGTGATGAATACCGACCAGCACCCGCGTCCCGATCTGGACACCCGCTTTCGCATGGTGAAAGAGTCCGGGGTTTATGACTACTACGATAAAACACCGCCGCCAGACGAGGTAGACGCCTACCTGGCCGCCAGTGAAAAATACCAGGTACCAATCAGGGCGGGAGGATGGTTTTACTGTCTGGGACAAGACGAAGCATTGCTGAAGCAAAATCTGCAGATCGGTGCCCGACTCGGATCCACCGTGCACAACACGCAGGTTCTTTCTCAGCACGCTGAGGGTAGACCGGTTAGCGATGATGAAGTCGCGGCGTTTTATCTGCAAGCGGCTGAGTGGGGTGAGCAAACCGGGTGTCTGCCAACGTTTGAGGTACATATAAATATGTGGTCAGAGCAATTCCTGCGTGTGAATCGCGTTGCTGACCTGGTTGAGCGACACGGCGTGCCGTTCCGTATGACCCTTGATCATTCACATGTCATCTATAAAATGGACAACCCAGAAGAACAGGCACGCTGCGGCATTCAGCAGGACGTTGAAAACGGCAAGCTGGTCCTTGATCCTTTTAAGCAAGGTAATATCTGCTCGCAATGGATAGAACGTGGCCTGATCTGGCATACACATGCACGGGCTGCAGTGCCGGATAATCCTAAAAACCTGCGTGCCAGACACCCTGACGGCAGTGTCGGGCGCGGCGTACAATACCCGTTTATCGAACCCGCGCCGGGTCAGATGGATGAGCCCTGGGTGGAGTCGCGCCTCGAGCCATGGAAGCAGGTGGTTAGAGCGTTACTGCAGTATCACGCCACCACCAAGCAGTCTCCGCTCAAGCAGATCTCCACAGAATTTATACCGAATACCGATTACGGTGAAGGCTATGGCTATTCCCTGTTTGACAACTCGGTGGCGTGTGCCAAATGGTTGCGAAGTAGCTGGGACGAGGCTGTACAGCTGGCTTGATCGGTTTCTCCGTGCCGAATCATTTTATTTGAACATGCGCGGTGCGGGTGCGCAGTGACGGTCAATCAGCGATACTCCACTTGTGCCGGCACCTGGTGCCTACTCAGATTTTGACCCATGCCGTTGTTCGTGTGTCGGGCGGCTTGATGCAGTAAAACCAACCTGGCAGACACACGATAGTTGCAATCCTAAAGGATCACTTTGATAAAACTACATTACTTTGCCGGGCGCGGTCGCGCAGAAACAACTCGCTGGATGCTGGCTGCCTGTGAAATCGCATTTCAGAACGCTGTGGTTCAGTCACCGGCTGAACTCGCGGCGTTGCGTGTGTCCGGCAAACTGCCATTCGATCAATTACCCCTGCTCGAGATTGACAATCAGTGCATCAGTCAGTCCACAGCGCTTATTCGCTATCTGGCGCGGCGTGGTGATTTTTATGGTGACAACAATAACGACGCACTGTGGTGTGACATGGTGGCCGGTACCGTCGCCGATCTGGCCGAAGCCGCGATGCAGGCAGCATTTCAGGCGGACACAGGTCTGGCCGTGTCGATGATGCAATCGCGTCTGGATAAGTTCGGCCCACGATTCGAGTCGCGCCTCGGACAGGTTGGTACCGGCTTTATTGTCGGCAGTCGCGTAACCTTTGCGGATATTGTGCTGGCGTCGGCTCTGACAGATTATCTGGAACTGGCACCGTCCTGTCTGCAGGGTTATCCGCTGCTGACCCAACTTCAGACCCGCATCACCGGGTTGCCCGGCATCGCGAGATACCTTGATTCACCAGAACGCTATCCAGTACCTGGGGATGAGTATGTCATGAGCGTTGCCCGGGTACTGCAACGGCCACTGCCGTCGCACATGGCTGACCCGAACCAATTTGTTGTCGGGTAGTGTTTGAGCAAATAGCTCGGGCTGTTGGTGCTGCGCCCGACAGCCAATTCAGTCAATCATTGAGAGTAACTAATCAGCCAGCTGAAAGGGACAGGGGCTGACGCCCTTGATGGTTTCACCGGTGACAGGGTGGGTAAACTGCAGTGACTCAGCGTGCAGCATCAGTCGAGCAGCACTTCGATGGCTTAAGTCATTACCATAGAGGTCGCACCCGAGAATAGGATGACCTATGGCCTGGCTGTGGATTCTTAACTGATGTGCGCGGCCGGTTTCCGGCGTGAAGGTTACAAGCGTTCCCGCCGGCGAATCCAGCCGCGCCTCGACGCGGTAGTGTGTGAGTGCAGGTTTGCCGGTTGCAGCGCAGATTTTTAAACGCGGAAAAATAACCGGGTCTTTTGCTATTGGAAAGTCGATCCTGCCATGGTCCTGCGCAAGGTGCCCCTGCAACAGCGCTTTATACTGCTTGAGTATTGTGCGTTGCTGGAATTGCCGGGTCAGATGGCCGTTCACCGGCTTGTTGAGCGCAACTACCATCATCCCTGAAGTACCGAAATCCAGTCGATGTGCCAGTGTCGCTGTCGGGAAATCCTGCGTCAGCCGGTAGTGAACCGAGTCTTTGTTGAGCGGGTTTTTACCCGACAGGCTCAGCAGTCCGGAAGGCTTGGCGATCAGAATCAGATCGTCGTCCTGATAAACGATCTCGATGTCGTCAGGGCAGGCAGGTGCTACAAAGGTGTCGGTAATTCTGGTCACGTCGGGTGGCTGTGTACGATTGGATTAATGCGAGTCGCGCAACCCTCAGATCCACGCCCATCAGTTACTATTGCCAATATCGCTACCGCTGTCAACATGGCAGCGTTTCGCGTTTACCAGAGACGGAGCGGCTGTGCTGACAGGAGGCGGGCGGCTGTGAGTGGTGCCTTTGACGCTTATGCAGATAATCCCGGTTGTGGCCTGGGATAGGTGCGGTGTGAGCACCAGGCAGAAGTCGATTTTCATAGTGCGGCAGGGTCGGCAACATCACCATGAGACTGGTAGACTTCGACTGGTGATTAACCCAAAATAGCCTTGCTCGTGTGAACCGGAGGTCTCTCTATGCTGAACGAATCTCAAGTCAGACAATTTGAAGAACAAGGCTATCTGGTGGTGCCTGATCTTCTCGACGCGGGACTGCTCGACGATATCAAGGCCGAGTACAAAGACAAGCTGAGCAGCTTGTGCCGTGACTGGAGCGGCGAAGGGAAACTCCCGGACGTTGCCGACAGAAGCTTTAACGATCAGTTGCAGGCGGTGGTCGATGCCGGACTCGACTATTTTCAGCCGCTGGATATCTCGTGGCCGATTGCCGAGTTCCCGGACAATACACCGATTCACCTCGGTGAGAGTGTTTTCCGCATGACCCGCAACCGACGAACACTCGACGCACTCGAGTGTCTGATTGGCACGGAGATCACCAGCAACCCGATTCAGCATGTTCGCATAAAACCGCCACTGACTGATGTGGCCAGTGGCGAAAACCGCGCCCACATTGTCGGCACCGACTGGCATCAGGATCGCGCAGTGGCTCGTGAAGAAGCCGATACCACACGCATGGTGACAGTCTGGATTGCGATCACCGATGCAACACTCGACAATGGCTGCCTGCAGGTGATCCCCGGTTCACATAAAAACAGCATGCATACACATTGCCCCTCGACTCAGTTAGGCATACCGCATGATCGCATTAACCTGAATGACGCCACGCCTCTACCGGTGGCTGCCGGTGGTGCGGTGTTGTTTCATCCCTTAACTATTCATGGCTCACGCGAGAACCACAGCCGGTCGATTCGCTGGAGTTTTGATCTTCGCTACAACGTAACCGGTGAGCCCACCGGTCGGCCTCAGTTTCCGGAATTTGTAGTGCGCAGCCAGACCGCGCCAGACACGGAACTGCATGACTACAACGCCTGGCGTGAGTTGTGGATGAATACAAAAAGCCGGTACGCCAATAAGTATCAGGATCCGCTGTCTTACCATCGATGGGACGGTGCAAGTTCTATTTGTGCGTAACCGGCCGGTTGCAACAACCTGAGTCAGAATGACGCCTGTTTCTACATCAGATGCTCCGCACGTTGAAACGCAGGATCTTCTAACCGAACCTACCTAGGCTATTGACGCAATTGTCTCTCGGGCAGATGTGCCGTGTCGAAAATATGTATCCGGAAGTGCACTTGCTGTGCGGGCCGGCTTCTCATCTGCTCAGTGCACTGGGGCCGCCGATTGCGGTTGCCGATGCCCACAGGGTCAATGTGAGGTCATCGGTGTTTGGCCAAGTGAGTGCGTTTTTTGTCTAGTTGATGTTCGCACCCCGGTCGTTTTATTGCAGCGTGCCCGATTACCGCTGCTGCTGTGCACAGGACTGAATATTGCGTGGTGTGGTGAATTTTGCATCG
Organism: uncultured Granulosicoccaceae bacterium; assembly: GCA_938003855.1. Classification (GTDB taxonomy): domain Bacteria; phylum Pseudomonadota; class Gammaproteobacteria; order Granulosicoccales; family Granulosicoccaceae. Next base: position 39,631 of record CALKXD010000049.1, read on the forward strand.
ACGGTAAAGAGGTCAGCCGGTACCTATGTTAGAAGAAGACAAATCGTTCCTGTTTGTGTGCGGGTGTCCGCGCTCCGGAACCACCGCACTCTGGCAGATGCTGATGGGCAGTGCGGATATCTTTCTCGGTGTTGAGCGATTCGGCGGCTACATGACGAGGCACAATATTGGCACACTGGAGGCGGCAAACTATGAAAAAAAACGCTTCTTCGATATGCAGGATGGCGATACCCACTACAACGACCTGGCTTCATTTCATATGTTTAAGCCCTGGTTTCCCACCGCAGAGAAAGACTACGACGCAGCGTCACTGATTGGCGATAAGATCCCCAGATTGTATTGGGACTTTGATCGATTTGCTGAACGTTTCCCGGGTGCCAAAGTAATTTTTATCGTTCGCAATGTGTTTGATGTATGTCTGAGCTATCAACGGCGAAAAGAGAACCAGCAAGATCCCTGGAGTCTCGATTACCGCAAAGCTGTCGAGGAGTGGAATCAGAGCATTCACTGTTTTTTGGAATCAGCAGGCAAAGAGTTTTCCGGCCTGGTTGTGAATTACGAAGACCTATTCCCGGTTGATGAATCCCCGGCGGCAGCAGCGGCAGTTGAGCGGATTATTAGTTTTACCGGCGTCACAGATGGACACCGCCTGGTGCAGTCGCATGATGCACTGATTAGGAAAGCACCGGGGGTTGAGGGCAATCGCCTAGGTGACAAACTCGGGGCACAGGCCAAGCGACATATACTGCTGGAAGCTGATGTCGATAGTTACCGGCAATTATCCCGTATTTAAAGATACCCCGTAACCTGTGTGACAACCGGCCCCTGCACACGCGGGTGTGCTTTTAATTCTGTGATCATATCAGGTCAGAAGGACTCCGTTGCGGCAGATTAACACTGCACATCGTGTGGTCCATAGGGGGCGACCACCGCATTGAGGCAGGTAATGTCATGGCCTGCGGTAGCGTTCGGTGCGTTAACTATCGTTGTACAGTTGAGCGCTGGTTATAGATCTGCCGGGGTATGTGGTCACACTCTCTGTGAACCCGCTAAAGCTGGTACACCCGATGCCGCTAAGTGCGGCGATAAAACGGAGGGGATTACCGATGGCAGGACTACTACGGCGGTTAAAAAACGTGATCAGTGCAGAGGCGCACGATATCATCGACAGCCACGAATCGCCTGATCGGATCGCACGGCAGCTGGTTAGAGAAGCCACTGACAAAGTAGCCGCTGCGCAGAAGCTGACGATCAATGCGGTTGCCAGTGAAAAGCAACTCGCACAGCAACTTAAAGATCACTCAGAGAAGGCCGCAAAGGCGCAGTCCATTGCCGCCAGAGCGCTTAGCCATCAGGATGAAGTCGGTGCCCGTCGCGGGCTCGAAGATAAGCTTCATCATCAGAAGCTGGTAGATACACTAACACCGCAACTCGCGAGCGCAAGGTCTAACAGTGACAGCCTGAAGAAGCAGCTGCTATCGCTTCAGCAGCAGCTGAACACCTTAAAGACCGAGCAACTGGCTATTGAGGCCCGCTTCAACGGTGCCAAAGCCACCGGAAAAATAGATCAGATGAGTGCTGATCTGGCTATGGCAGACGACACAGACAGTCGTTTACAGCGCGCCAATTCCATGGTGTCTGTCATGGAAGCGCGTAATCAGGCGGTAGCAGAAGTCAATGCGGTCACCCATCCCGATGCCAGCATGGATAGTAACGCTGATCTGGAGATGGAAATGGAAAACCTGCGCAAGCAAGTCGGCGGGTAGACCGACTGCGTCATCGGGACGGCTTTTGCCATCAGCGCAAGACCGAAGCGTCGGTTGGACGGCAAAACATGCCCGCTGCAGGGGCGGGCTCAGTGGCTGCCCTGTGCGGTAGGATTGCGGGGTGTGCTGAATATATCGCTTGGCGGTAGCTGTCCTGCAAACCGGGCGCTCACGCCGTTGTGGCGACCACGCCAAACCTGAAGCACCTGCGTCGGCTCGCTGCTAAGTCGGGCCGGTCATCATGCAATGCTAAGGCAGTAACGGAGACGTTTATGGATAACAGGCACCGTTTTATCGTCGGCGGGTTATTCCTGTGTCACGGGATGGTTCGTGTCGGACTGGGGTTTATGATACTAGCCGCTCATACAGAATTGAATTTCAGTGCCGTGATGATACTGTTTGCCATGGCCGTCCCGTCGCTTTTCGGTGGCTACAACCTTCTCGCTGGTAACGCTTCGGCACACAGCATTTTGTCCATTGCAGCGGTGGTTAATCTGTTTGACTTTCCGTTTGGCACGGTGCTGGCGGTCTATTATTACTGGTTCTGGAAATATCAGTGTGCCGCGCCACACCCCTTCAAACACAACTCCGCGTCAAACACCGCGGTGTCAGGGTAGCGCAACATGCCTGTCTCGGAAAACTCAGGCTCGCTGTTGCACGAAGAGCTGGTAGCTCGTGTGGCGGCGCTCGATGGTAAGCAAAGCATCATCGACGGCAACCGGAAAACACTGGCGGCAACAGTCGAGGCGTTGGCTGAATGCACCACTGTTGATCGGACGGCAATTGAGGCAATTGCCGATCAGCTGTCGGTGCAATCCCGGTTTGTAGGTAATAACCAGTTATCCACTGAACAACAGCGAAAGCTTGCGAAAAAAACACGTCTGGCGAAGTACATCGCCATTGCCGCTGTCGTTTTGTTTTCCCTGAGTATGTTGAAGTGGCTTAACGTAAACAGCACCCTGAAAGCGGTGCTGCACGATATCTCGTCGGTGCAGAGTCGTACCGCAGATTTTCGTCTTCGCACGGGGCGCTACCCGCACGGCTTCGAGATGATTGGTTATTCTAGCGGTGCGCCGCAATTTCCTACTGTTCAAGCCATGGAGATGGGGCCACAGGGACAACTGCTGATAAGTACCGCCGGCTTTTTCGGTAGCCAGGTGCTATTAACTCCGGTGGCCTCAAATGATGGTTGGTCGACGTGGCAGTGTAGTACCAATGCAAGCTGGCTGTTTACCATCAGCGGCTGGTTATGTGAGTATCAATCATCTATGCAGTTCAGCCATCTAAAGTGACTACAGCGTGAGTCGCTCTAATTTTTTGCAGGTCGATAACAGAGTCAGAGATGGCAAAGCTTCAACAAACGTTGTGCGAAAAAGTTCTTGAGCAAGAGCAATGCGATGAGCAGAATCGTCAGGTACGGGATCGGATTGATGCGGTAGGCAGTGCATTGCTTGAGACTACCTCACTCAACCGCCGGCAAATCAATGCCGTCGTCGTTAACCTGCAGGAAGAAGCGGCGACGCTTTCGGGCAGTGTTAACCCGCCACTATTCAAGCGGCCGTCGATTAATCCGCAAATATTGCGTATCGTTGGCTATATTGCACTTGGGTTGCTGGCATACAGTGCGTTCAAATCGGCGCAAATAAACACCCTTAAGCTTGAGCAATCCTATAACACGTCACAACACTCCCGCATCGATTTGCAGATTGGTGTCTCCAGATTCAGAGGCATGGCAGGGAGCATCTATCAAAATTTCTATAAGCAGCACAAAAAGTTTCCGGACACAGTAGACCTGATTAGCGGTGGCGATGGTACTGGCGGGTTGCAATATACGTCAACAGTTGTCGACAGGGTCCAGTTGTCGGGTAACGGCAATATCAGACTCGAACTAACCGAATCGTATGGCTATAACCGCTGGGTAGAGCTGACGCCACGTTTGCAGGATCACCCGTTGTCAGTGGTAGTGAATTTCGACTGCCGCTCAAACGCCGAGAACAACCTATTGCATAACAACGGCCTATACTGGTGCGAGTATTCACCTGACTGATATCGGTATTGGTTGCCCGTACTGATAAACAGGTAGCGCGGTCCGCTACAGGGCCCGGGGTATAAAGCAGCAGTGACGCACTGTCGCTTCACCGCGCAACGCAGGCGACCTCTTGATGACCCCTGGATGCTGGTATCATTGGCCAGCCAACCGAATCCAGGACCCTTCAACAATGACGCGACCCGCGAGTCACTCTGCAACACAACCCTTGATACTGGACGGCCACAACGATTTGCTGTCACGGCTGTATGTCGATGGCGGTGTACCGGCGGCTGAGTCATTTGTTACCGGTCGATCCACGCATCTTGACCTCGCACGTTGCAAGTCAGGAGGCTTTGGCGGTGGCTTTTTCGCGATCTATGTGCCGTCGCCCGGCGGGCGGGCAGGGCGCGATCAGCAAATGCAAAGTCTGCATTACGATTTACCGCTGCCCGACCCGATCAGCGTCGGCGATGCACTGCCGGTAGCGCTGCAACAGGCGGCAATACTGGTCCGGCTGGAAGAACTTGCCGCACTGAAAATCTGCACGACCACAGCCGATATTCGCCGTTGCATGAACGACGGTATGATCGCCGCCATTATGCATATAGAAGGTTGCGAAGCGATAGATCCGGACTTCCATTCACTGGAGATATTGTATCGAGCCGGCCTGCGATCACTAGGGCCGGTATGGAGCCGCCATACCCTGTTTGCCGAAGGGGTACCGTTCCGGTTTCCTTCGTCACCGGATACCGGTAATGGTCTTACCGCGCTGGGTGTTGAGCTGGTCAGGCGTTGCAACCGACGCGGCATACTGATTGATTTATCTCACATCAACGAAGCTGGCTTCTGGGATGTTGCAAAGCACTCGAGCCACCCGCTTGTTGCCACGCATTCCAATGCTCATCAGTTGTGCGAGCATGCGCGAAACCTGACTGACAGGCAACTCGCCGCTATTGCCGAAAGTGACGGCATGGTGGGGGTCAATTTCGGTACGGCGTTTCTGCGCGAGGATGGTCGGAAGTTACCGGATGTCGAGCTCGAAGTCATGTTGCGGCATTTTGATCACCTGATTTCTATTCTCGGTGAGGACCGTGTCGGTTTCGGCTCTGATTTTGACGGTACGGTTGTGCCTGACGCGATCGGTGATGTCGGCGGTTTGGCGTCGCTTCGGCAAGCGATGGTTGAGCATGGCTTTAATGAGGCGCTTATGCAAAAGCTCTGTCATGGTAACTGGCTGCGCGTGCTTGATTATACCTGGGGTGTGGCCACTACGGATTAACCGGTCTCCTGCCCGTGGCCGGGGTTGCAGGCAGCAGTAATACGGTGATTGGTGTGCTGTCAGCGTGGCAGGTTCAGGCAGTTTCGGGCGGTTGTTTGCGGGGCGGTGATCGCAAAGTAACGGGCACTGCTGGCAGTGTGTGTCCCGGGAGGTGGTATGTACCGCCGGTAAACCCGTTAAAGCCGTGTTGTGTCCGATTGCTTTGGCAGAGAACTTGCGTTTGATGTTTATTCGTCTACCCGAGTCCGCCAGAAAACACTGTTCTGTGTTGGCGCTCCACAAGCTGTACTAACTTAAGAATAATATCCTGATGGTGAGGCTGGTGACGGTAGAAAACAACAAGCAGTGTGGAGAAAATTAGCTATGGTGTTTTGCCGGTCATGCAAGGCTAAGATAACGCAAATGGCGACCACTTGCCCCAAGTGCGGGGCGTCTACCAGTCGGGCCATACCGATCATAACCTGCGTTATGCTATACGCTATTGCGGTCGTTCTTTTTGTTGCGTTTCAGGACGACGATAGCGGTCCTCCCACGGTGGCATCCTCAAGCAAAACTGAAGTCAGCTCGTCTCGCGCACCGGATCAAATGCATTCCGGGTTTGACGACAACTAGTTGCGCGTACAAAGCCAGCTCTGACATCGGGGCAAAAACAGGTCGTGCTCAAGCTCGATCGTGTCCCGGTAGTATCACGCCGACATCGCCATCGACAAGATGGCTGAACTCATTAAAGTTGTCGTAACCGTTATCTCGCAAAAATCATCAGACGTCCGACTTCCAGCGCTTTGAAAACCCCGCGGCTGGATGAAGTCATAGACTGCGTGAGCACGGGTGGCGGCTTTGACTCTGTGGTGATCTTTATCTCGTGAAGCGTGGCTACCTTTCAGCAGTTAATTGAACAATTGCTGCTGGCTGACCTTGGGATCGAGCGCTATTTTACCTGTTTGTTACGCGTGGGATTAAGTCCACTCAGCCTAATATTGCGACAATTCAAAAAGACCGGGCACTCTGATGTCGGCTGAAGTGCCTGTGCGACTGCTGTTGCAGCAGTTGCCGGTGGTATCCATAAGTGGCCAATACGTAGACTGATAAGCCACAGACCAACAATTTTTGCGCATGAATAAAAACAATAATACTAATTTCGGATTTGGCACTCAAATTCGAAAGTCACCGTTTTTCGAGGCCACGGTACGTTGGGGGGCGCAGGGTTTTTCTGTTTATAACCACATGTACATCCCGCGTGACTTCGGTGATCCGGTGCAGAACTTCTGGAACCTGGTTGGCAATGCCATTTTGTGTGACGTCGCGGTCGAACGTCAGGTTGAGATCACTGGTCCTGATGCGGCCAGATTCACTCAATTACTTACCCCGCGTGATTTGAGTAATTGTGCGGTCGGACAATGCAAATACGTACTGATAACCAATGCAGATGGCGGCATATTGAATGACCCGGTGTTACTGCGTCTTGGCGAGAATCATTTCTGGCTGTCTTTGGCAGATAGCGATGTCCTGCTATGGGCGCAGGGCGTTGCCGTGCATTCGGGGCTGGATGTGCAGATTACCGAGCCTGATGTCTCGCCATTACAATTGCAGGGCCCGAAGTCGGGTCACATCATGAAATCACTGTTCGGTGACAGTGTCGCTGATCTGCGTTACTACTGGCTCGAGGAAAAAGAGCTCGACGGCATCCCGCTGATCGTTTCGCGTACCGGCTGGTCGAGTGAACTCGGCTACGAAATCTACCTGCGGGACGGTTCCCGTGGTGATGAACTGTGGGAGAAAATAATGGCAGCCGGTGCAGATCACGGTCTGGCGGCCGGACATACCTCTACAATCAGGCGCATTGAAGGCGGCATGCTTTCCTACCATGCCGATATGGATAGCCAGACCAACCCCTATGAACTCGGTCTGGACCGGCTTGTGAATCTGGACGCCGATGCCGATTTCATTGGTAAAGCCGCACTGCGAAAAATCAGCCGGCAGGGCGTGACTCGCAAGCAGGTAGGGCTGGAGATTTCCGGGCCGCCATTGGCTGGACCCAATACGACGTTCTGGCCGGTACTTGTCAAGGGCGTGTCAGTTGGCAAAGTGACATCGGCTGTCTTTAGTCCGCGCCTTGAGCGCAACATCGCGTTGGCTATGGTGTCGTCGACAGCCGCAGAACCGGGCACAGAGCTTAGCGTGAAGCTAGCGAACGGGGCAGCCACAGCTACCGTGGTTGAGAAGCCATTTTATGACCCGAAAAAAAACCTGACCACCGGCAGCTAGCCTAGAGCCCTCATATGGCTCTGATGCCCCTGACCGGTGTCGCCACACAGGCGTGTCGATCGCCCGGCCTGCGTTAATGCTTACGCTGCACTGGAATGGCTGAGCGGTCGCTGCCTGCGATTTAAGACGCCGTGGGATCAGCTGCGCAATTGTGCTGAAGATTCATCGCAGAGTCGCACACGCACCTATGAGCCAGTCTGTACGGCAGCCTGCCTGAGCGCCGTGCAGGCGACTGCGATACCTGACCCGTGATGATACTATTCGAGGTTTAGCGTGGTGCCTGCCAATGGTTCGGTGCTGTGTTTTTATAATCGTAATTGCGAACACCCCACTATGCATGACTCCCGTCACCGATGACTGAACTCGATTCCGGCATCCCGCTGCTCGGGCAACTCGACTGGCTGACACTGGTGCTGGTTGCTCTGGCGGCATTCGCGACCGCATTATTTCACTCCGTTGCGGGCTTCGCCGGAGCACTGCTGTTGTCGGTGTGTCTGGCTCCATTGATCGGGGTGCGTGCGGTGGTACCGGTGGTGGCACTGGCGATGATTATTAGTAACTCAAATCGCATACTGCTGTTCCGTGAGCAAATTGACTGGTCGGCGTACCGGGCAATCATGATAACCGGGTTCCCCGGTATTCTGGTCGGAGCGGTGGTGTATCTGTATCTGCCGGTCAGGGCGATTGCGTTTGTGATGGGGTGCTTCCTGTTGATATCTATACCGCTTAGACGGCTATTTAAGAAACGCAATTACAATGTCGGTTACAGAGGCCTGTCTGCGGTGGGTATTGTCTACGGCGTGATCTCGGGGACGGTGTTCGGCGGCGGCATGATACTCGGTCCGTTTCTGCTGGGTGCCGGAATTGTCGGGCAGGGCCTGGTGGGGATCATTGCGGCACTCGGGCTAACCCTCAACATTACAAAATCAATTGTTTTTGGTGTTGGAAATCTGCTGGACCGGGAACTTATATCGCTTGGGCTGGTGGTGGGGGTATGCACGATACCGGGAGGAATGCTCGGTAAATGGATAGTGAAAAACTCCAGTATTGAAGTACATACGCTAATCGTCGAGACACTGATGTTTGCCGGGGGGTGTTACTTTATCTATCAGGGGTTCCACCTGCAGTCGGTGGGCGCTCTTGCCGGATGATTCGAAGCCTGCCGTCTGGCGATTTGTAAGCAACGTTGCAGCGGGCGGGTTCGTTTGTCAGACGGTACAGTTAGTCACGGGGCTACCCGGTTTGCCGCAGTTGCGACGATAAAGCACTGTTTGCTATATTCGGCAGGTGAAATACGCAACAGCATCTAGACGTGCGGCAGAAACATCAGGTCTCTGGTGGTGCTTAGTTTGCGTGTGCCTGCTTTTATCGTCCACTGTTCTGCCGGTACTTACTGCCCAAATGGAACTGTCCGGATATTCACTGCCCCGTGGCGGTCCGCACCAGGCACATTTATCGATGGCTGGTGATACCATGGCGCCAACAAGCACGCCAGCCGGCAGTGATAGCAGAGCGAGCGCTATGTGTGATCAGCCTGCTTGTGGTACTGCCGCTGATTGTGCTGACAGTTGCACCGTACCGGCATGCTGTGCTTTTCATGCCATCGCTGTAGCGGCGGTCGAGCGGCTGCATAGTGTTACATTAAGCGCAGGCGAGCCTCTACCGACCGACGAGCCTGTCGTGATAATCCGGCGTTCAGAGCCGTTGTTCCGCCCCCCGATTAGCTGATTCTATTAGCCTTTTCCCGTAGTGCCGGAGTGCTGCTTTTGCCTGGACGCAAGGTGGCCGCAGGTCTTAAGTGTTATTAATCGAGAGGTCACATGAACAGGCGTTTCTTTCTTAAGCGAAGCGGTGCAATTGCATTGTTTCCAACGCTGCCACACAAACACGCAATGGCGGCGGCAGAACCGATAAACATTACCGCCAGAACCGGCAAAATACCGATTGTCGGGCCGGACTTTCCATCCACCGATGTGTGGGGGTTCAATGGTCAGGTGCCGGGTACGCCAATCCGCATCATTCACGGGCAGTCTGTGCAGGCTACCGTCCACAATGAACTGCAAGTGCCAACCGCCGTACACTGGCATGGCATTCGGCTGCCCAATGCCATGGATGGTGTTGCCGGGCTTACCCAGCCGGCCATCAAATCCGGCGAGTCCTTTCTGTATGAGTTTACACCACCGGATGCTGGTACCTATTGGTATCACTCACACGTAAACGCCTATGAGCAAGTAGGGCGGGGCCTTTATGGTCCGTTAGTGATTGAAGAGAAAGAACCGCCGATAGTCGACCGTGATCTTATCTGGATGATCGACGACTGGCGCTTGCGTGATGATGCGTCGATCACCGACGACTTCGGTGACGGTCATGATCGGTCCCACGCCGGTCGTATAGGTAACGTTCCCACGGTTAACGGGCGCTTCCGCGATGTTGTCAGGGTACGCACCGGGGAGCGCATTCGATTGCGCCTGATCAATGCGTCCAACGCCCGAAACTTCGCGTTGTCATTCGGCGCTTTGAGTCCGTCGGTAATCGCCATTGACGGTCAGGCGGTGACACCTTACAAGCCGGACGCCCCGATAGTGGTTGGTGCGGCCGGACGCGTCGACCTGATGCTCGATATGAATGGTGATCCCGGGTCACTGCTGCCTGTGGTCGATAGCTTCTACCGACAGAATTTTGATCTGGTAAAATTTGTCTACGACGACAAGCCGCTGAGAGAGTCGGCACTCGACAGCAACATCCACCTGCCACCCCCGACACTACCCGAACCTGATCTTACCGCGGCACTGAAAACCGAAGTAACGATTGCCGGTGGTGCCATGGGTGGATTGCGGCGAGCAAAATTCAATGGAGAGTGGATGCCGCTTGGCGACATTGCCCGACAAGGCTATGTGTGGGCGTTGAATGATGTTGTCGGTAGCAGGCTCGATATGCCACCGCTTATCGATACCCCTGGAGGCACGTCCGTTCACCTGACGATACACAACCAGACAGCGTTTCCTCATCCGATGCACTTGCATGGCCACCATATGAAGCTTCTGTCCATTGACGGCGTTGCGCTGGCCAGTCCCCGTTGGGTAGACAGCCCGCTTGTGATGCCGCGGCAGACAGTGGAGCTTGCCTTTGTTGCTGATAACCCGGGTCAGTGGTTATTTCATTGCCACGCACTGGAGCATCATGCCTCCGGGCTCGGCACGCTGGTGCGAATCAGCTGACTACCCCGATGAAACAGGGACTGAAGACAGGTGCGGTGGCAACACGGCCAGTGTTGCCAGCGGCGCTATGTTACCTATGAACACACAGGTAAAAAGAAAATGAGTCTACGGACAAAAGCGGTGTTTGCTGTATTGGCTATGCTGGTTGCGGGTGGCGAACTGGCATCGGAGGGTACCGATGGGGTTCGCATGTCACTAACCCCTGATAATCTGGTTGTTGTTCAGGCCGGTGAAGAAGTCTACAAAGCGCAATGCGCCTCTTGCCATGGCGCACACCTTGAGGGGCAGCCGGAATGGCGCACCCGCGATGCTAACGGGTATCTGCCGGCACCCCCGCATGACGCGACCGGCCACACCTGGCACCACGCCGACGATCTTCTTTTCGAGATCACCAAATACGGCCCGGCCGTGGTGATCAATGATCAGAGCTACAAAACGCTGATGCCGCGCTTCGAGGGTGTTCTAACCGATAAAGAGATAGTCGCTGTGTTATCGTTTATAAAAAATACCTGGCCCGAAGAGCAGCGCAACTGGCAGGACCAAGTCAACGGGACGGCCGTCAACGGGATAAAAGAAGTTCCGGCAGAAAAACCCTCGTTGCTTGAGAAGCTGCTGAAATAATAGTGTTGCAGCCGTTGAGCTGTTTGCAGTTCCGGCCGGCGAATTAGTGCCTGTCCGGAAACAGGGTGTCGCGAGGATCATTCAGGTGCGTCAGATTTTGCCGACCACAGGTAGGCGCTTAGTTGTTCTTAAGTAACTACCTTTGGTCGGTAAAAGATGGCGTGCCTGAGTGGTACGCAGTAGCGCTTGTTTCTGGATGGGCACTAATTAACAACGATGCCGTTGCCACTTATAGCTGGCGTGAACGACAGGGATATACATTAATGTCTGAAGATGCAAAAGCAACAGCCGCGACCCGCTTGCTGGCAGGTGCCTATAAGTTAAGTACGGCACAGGATAATATTGACTACTATCGGGATTTTGCCAAAATCTATGATGAGCAGTTTGCTGACGGTATGGGTTATATGTATCCACAGGTTCTGGTGTCCGCCTATCGGTCGTATGCGAAACCTGACGATTTACCCGTGCTGGATATTGGCTGTGGCACTGGTTTGGTTGGCGCAATGCTGGAGTTGCCGTCAGATCAGATTGACGGTGTTGATGTCTCGCAGGAAATGCTTGATGCCGCACAGCAAAAGTCGATCTACGGTACGCTGCATCGGGTTGATCTAACCACGGATGCTGCCGATGTACCGACCAGATACGGAGCAGTGGTGTCAGCCGGTACGTTTACCTTCGGGCATCTGGGCCCCGAAGTATTGCCGCAGTTGCTGTCACTGGGGCGTCAATCCACGCTGTATTGCATCGGCGTGAACAGTGAGCACTTTGGCCAGCAGGGTTTTTCGACGGTGCTTGATGCGATGGTGCAGGCCGGACAGATATCCGCGCCGGTTTTTGAAGAGCGCAGAATCTATCAGACCAGTGCCAGTGAGCATGCCGATGATACGGCTACTATTCTGATCTACCGTAAATTAACGGACTGACCGGTGGGTGCTGCTGCGACCCACAGCACAGGAATAATACACGATGAGTAAAATGCTGGTAGTGGCCGCCGCGCTGGTCTGTCTGTGCACGGTAGCGCTGGGTGCCTTTGCGGCGCACTTACTCGACGGCTTGTTGCAAGGCAAGCAGGCCGGGTGGTACCAGACAGCGGTACAGTACCAGTTTATGCATGGCCTTGGCATGCTCGCCTGTGCGCTGCTGGCGTCTCAGCTTGGCGGTGGTGCCCGTCTGGCGGGCTGGCTGATGTTGGCTGGCATCGTGATATTTTGCGGATCACTGTATGTTATGGCGCTTGGCGGGCCGCGCTGGTTTGGCGCGATCACACCGATTGGCGGGTTGGCGTTTCTTGCGGCGTGGGCTGTACTGGCTCTGGCTGCCTGGCGAAAAATCTAATTACCGACATTGCCGGGCCGGTTGCGGCCCGGGCACACTTGCGTTCTGTGTAAAAAAAATCTGCCATAATGTTGAACCCGCCGGGCTGACGCTGTTACCGAAGTGCGTGTTGGTTTTGCCGGTAGAGAAACGGATAACGGTGCGAGTGAAGCACGCGGGCAGCGTGATAATAGTCCGGTTATGGCCGGTACTGAGTTAGTTTTGTAAAAGTGCCCGGGGCGGTAATTCAATAACAGAGGAAAGCGTGTGGATCATGTGAACTGGGGCGTGTTAAGCACTGCCAGAATCGGGGTAGAAAAAGTAATACCGGCAATGCAGCAATGTCAGTCAGGGTCAATTACGGGGCTGGCGTCCCGATCACTCGACAATGCTCAGGCGGTGGCCGCACAACTGAATATCGAACGCAGCTACGGCAGTTACGAGGCAATGCTTGCCGACCCGGACATACACGCGGTTTATAACCCGTTGCCTAATCACCTGCATGTCCCCTGGACCATTAAAGCCATTGAGGCCGGCAAGCATGTACTGTGTGAAAAACCGATTGCCCTTGATGTACAAGAGGCAATGCAATTGCAGCAAGTGATGCAGCAACACCCTGATGTAAAAGTGATGGAAGCCTTTATGTATCGCTTTCACCCCCAATGGCAGAGGGCGCTGGAGCTGGTAAAAAGCGGCGCGATTGGCGAGTTGCGTACTATTCAGACGTTCTTTTCCTATTTTAACGACGATCCGTCTAATATTCGCAATTCGGCTGAGATGGGTGGCGGCGGTCTGATGGATATCGGTTGTTACCCGGTTTCGGTGGCGCGTTACCTGTACGGCCGAGAGCCACAGCGTATTATTGCCACACTCGATATCGACCCGCGATTTGGTATTGATCGTACCGCCTCAGCCATCATGGACTTCGGCGGACCGACTGCGACCTTCAGTTGCTCAATGCAGCTGAGCCCGTATCAGCGAACCCAGATCGTTGGCACCGGTGGTCGTATCGATATAGAAATACCGTTCAATGCCCCGCCTGATGCACCCACCCGGCTGTGGCTGTTTACCGGGTCAGGTCGGGAGGAAACTGTCTTCCCGCTGTGTGATCAATACACTCTGCAGGCAGATGCATTTTCTGTGGCCGTGATTACGGATTCATCTGTGCCGACACCGTTAAGCGATGCCATCGACAATATGCGAGTGATTGATGCGGCGGTGGCGAGTCACAAGGCTGGCGACTGGGTGACGATTTAGCACGCAGCGTGGCTTGTGACAGTTATCGGGTCAGGGACGAGGGCCTGACCCGTTTTACCTTCTAGAAGCGATAGCCGATACCCAGCTGCAGAGTTACCGGCTGGTAGTCAATGTTGCTGATCACGCCGCTACCGCCGCCTTCTTCGCTCAGCGTCAGGTCACGCAAATTGCTGTAGCGCAACTGTGATGTAAGATACCACTGATCATTGAGAGCACGATCAAGTCCAGCCATCAGTTGCAGGCCAAACGCGCCGCTGTCAGAGAAAGAGGTTTCAGCGGGGAGGGTCTCTGAATCGAGATCTATCTCTTGAATCCAGCTCGCACCACCACCGACCCAGGGCTGCCACCGGGCAACGGCCACCGGGAGGTGGTAGTGTGCATTAAGAAAAAATATATTTGATGCGTAGTTGCCCGACGGCCGGGTGTTACCGTCGGCGTCTGTAATGGTGCTGTCGTTGGAGCGATACTCCCAGCCAAATTCACCGCTGAGCGGTGAGCCGTCCCGGTAGTGCACGGATAGACCCGCTGTGAATCCACTCTTTACGGCAATGTCGATCGATCCATTGCCGGTCTCGAGGTTGTTCGCCTGTGCCCGCTGGTCGCCTAGAATACTCAGTCCGACGTAGGGTACAACTGACCACTGGGTATCAGCATGGCTGGTCATTGGCAGGAACAGCAAGATGGCTAGCGGAATTATTGCTTTCAATGGAGGCTCCTTTTCTATTGTCTGTGGATGTTGATGCAATGGCTATTTCGGTTGTGTTTTCCTGAGACTTGGAATCATTTCGATAACTTCTTTATGATGGTGCCGGGTGTTTATTCGGTGACCGGACAATGAGTGACGATTATCTGATTGGGATTGATGTTGGCACGACAGCGGTTAAGGCAAGTCTGTTCACTGACGGTGGCCGTATTGTTGAGCATAGAGCGATCAGCTACCCGACCCGGTATCCGGCCCCGACCCATGTGGAACAGAATCCGTCTGACTGGATTGATGCCATCAGCAAAGCGCTGGGCTCCTTTGTGGTAGCGGTGGGATCAAATAAGGTTTGTGCAATTGGCCTGACCTCACAGGTAAATTCTCACATTTTTTGTGATCGCGATGTGAACGTACTGGCCCCGGCTATTGTCTGGAAAGATGGCCGGGCAGCTCAGCAGGCACAGACCCTTGATGCGTTGATCTCTGATGAGCAGCGTATGGAGTGGTGGGGTGCACCTATGCCGATTGATGCCAGTCATGCAATGGCACGAATGAAATGGATGCAGGATCAGCAGCCGGAGGTATGGCAACGCACGCGTCATGTACTGCTGCCCAAGGATTATTGTCTGTGGTATCTGACCGGGCAGCTTGTCAGTGACGCCTGGTCGAATATCGGTTTGGTTAATGCGCAGCTCGACTATATACCCGGGCTACTCGATCTGCTTGACGGCAGTCGATCGGTGTTACCACCATTGCAGGACATGGCATCCGTCGCAGGCGTTGTGAGAGAGACATTACCGTTTGCCGGTGTGCCGGTGGCGACCGGTACAATGGACGCCTGGGCCGGTGTCTTTGGCACGGATGTCACGCGTGCTGGTGAGTGTGTTTATCTTAGTGGTACAAGCGAGGTTCTAGGAATCGTCTCTGAAGAGACCCATCCGACACCCGGGGTGTTGGTGATGCCGCGCAACCATGACATCACCATGCATATCGGTCCGACTCAATCCGGAGGAGCATCGCAGTTGTGGTTCTGCGATTTGTTTGGTGTCGCGCCGCAAGACATGGCCTTGCTCGCTGGCGAGCATCGCGCAACGGGCAAAACGGTACCGCTGTTTCTGCCACATTTGCAAGGCGAGCGCGCACCAATCTGGGATTCTGCTGCCCGTGGTGTGTTAGTCGGGCTGGATGCTTCGACAGATAAAAGTGCGATCGCCTGCGCGGTCTACGAAGGCGTTGCCTACAGTGCCAGATGGTTGCTGGAATCATTGCAGCAATCTGCCGGTGTGCAGGTATCGCGAATCAATGTGGGTGGTGGTGGCTTTCGCAGTGATGTCTGGAACCAGATACGCGCTGATGTTCTGGGGGTAGCGTTGCATCGTGTGGCGGTGACTGATCCCGGTACTCTCGGGGCAGCAGGCATCGGTGCGGTGGCGGTCGGTATTCATGATTCTGTGCAGGAAGCGTTTGGCAGCCTGGTCAGCATCGATAAAATATACCGACCCGATGAGCGCTTATCCGACCAAACTGCTGAGCGAATGGCATTGTTCAGGGATACCTATCAGGCAACTTTCGCATTGAGTCATCGTTGGCTCAACGGCTGACGACCCCCGTAGGCCGGATTGGACTGATGTCCTGATACAGGCAATAATCAAAACACAGGGTGGGGTCTGGCCCGCCTGCTTCGGAGAGTCGCTATGTCCCGCATTGGTTTTAAGGTTCTATTGTTTGTTGTCTTGTTCAGCACGTCATGGCTTGCGCACGCTGCAGCCAAAGTAGCGGTGATCACGCCCTACCTGGCGCAACCGGGCACGCAGTTTTACGTCGAGGGTTTTGAGGTTGCTGCCAAAGACCACGGTTGGGATGTAAACGTGATTGATACCAAGGGAGATGTCGCTGCGGTGATCAGCCGCCTCGAAGATGCCGTGACGCAAAACGTCGATGCGATTGTGATCAATGTCGATCCCGCCCAGATCACCGCCGGTTTAGCCGCTGCCGCTGATGCCGGAATACCCGTGGTGGGAATGGATTCCGGGACCGATCCCATGCTGGTAACCAACGTCACCAGCAACGGCTACGCAATGGCTGCAGAGACGACATCGTATGTCGTCAACCGGCTTAACGGTGTTGGTAATGTGGTGATGTTTGTGTTTGATGCGTTCCCGCCGGTTCAGGCGCGTGGTGTTATTGCTGATGCTATTTTTGCAAACACGCCGGATATTAAGGTTGTTGAGAGAATCACGCCCGATGTGCAGGATGGAGGTATCGCAGATTCACGCGCGCAAATGGAAGCCTTGCTCGCCGCCAATCCTGAAAAGGGAAGTATTAACGCCGTATGGGCTGCCTGGGATCAGCCAGCGCTGGGTGCTTTGCAAGCTATCGAGGCGGCGGATCGCAGTGACGAAGGTATTGTCATTGTCGGGATTGATGCCAACCCTCAGGCGCGCGATGCGATCAAAGCGGATGGAAACTTTGAAGCGTCTATGGCGCAGGATTTCACCGGCATTGGCAGCACTGCGGCCAGTGTTGTTGCGCGTGTGCTTAGCGGCGAAAAAATCAAGCAGCCGGTGATCTACGTGCCCACCAGACTGGTTACTCTATCGAACGTAGATACTATGGATTAACGATGGGACGGCCGCCTCCTGTTTGCCAGGTGTCGCTGGATAACAGCGGGCGCTACCGGCAAGCAGCGCGGTTGGCATTATAATTATGTGGTCTGGCATGGCAAGGCGCTACGGCACACTGGCCGGCTTCATCGCGGTGGTGATGATGCTGTGGGTGTTGTTGCCTGATACCTTCATCACAGCGCGCAACCTGATCAACGTATCGCAGCAAATCAGTATGCTGGCGGTTGTCGCGTTTACCATGACCATTGTCATGGCTATGAATGACTTCGACCTGAGCGTTGGATCGCTGGCGAGTTTGTCGGGTATCACCGCTGCGGTACTGTTTACGTATGACTGGCCTGTCGCAGCCGCTCTGGCGGCGGCGCTGGTTGTTGGCTTGACTGGCGGGTTGCTCAATGGCTGGCTGGTGAGCTATGTTGGCATTCTGCCATTTGTCGCAACGCTCGGGACCCTGACTATTTATAGTGGACTGGCGTTTTTAATCTCTGGTGGCAAAACTGTTTTCGGCCGCGATATTCCCGACGCGTTTGGTGGTTTTTCACGCGGTGGTATTCCGCTGGACTGGCTGGGTGTAGAGAAACTGCGTATTCCGGCCTTAACCGTAATCGCGTTGTCCGTCTTGTTGCTTGTCTGGTATCTGCTGGAACGCCGCGTGTTTGGCCGCCATTTGTATGTAATTGGCAATAACAGGGAAGCTGCTCACTACGCGGGTATAGCAGTGAAGCGTTTACGACTGGCGGCGTTTGCCCTGACTGGCGTGGGCTCTGCGGCGGCTGGATTGATGCTGGCGAGTCGCGTGGCATCGGCCAACCCCACCCAGGGGGCCGGACTCATGCTTGACGGTATCGCTGCTGTTTTTCTAGGGATGTCTTTGCACCGTCGCGGTGAGCCGCACGTGATTGCCACTTTTGCGGGCGTCGTGATGCTGGGCCTGCTGGATAACGGCTTAACGCAGTTAAGCGTTGATTCGTATGTGCGTGAAATCATGGTGGGAATTATTTTACTGGTCGCCGTCGGTTTTTCTGTGCTGAGTGCCCGGAGATTAACCGGGTAAACTGACCAGCATGCAATCTGCCTGCTGGCGGTGTGAAACACACCGGTAACGATGCTCTTACGGTAGCGATCACCAGTCAGCTGTCTAAGACCATCGTTTGGCGTCAAAGACCCTGCGGTCTAGCGCGGCAGAGCCGGCTTGTGCCTGATTCCGGTCAGGGCATTGAGGACGATGGCGAATATCACAATGCCGCCGCCAACCAGCACGGTAGAGCCGGGCACTTCATTGAGAAACAGCCAGGCCCAGATAGGTGCGAAGACGACTTCTGTCATGCATAGCAGAGTCAGTTCTGCTGCCGAAACTACTTTGGAACCCAGGGTACACAGGATCATGCCAATGCCTAGAAGGAAGGCGCCCAGCGCCAGTGCCAGAACGATTTCCGGTAGCGGTATACTGATGCCGCGACCAACAATAAAAGACAGGCAGAACGCCAGTATCAGTGCAAAGGTGCCGCCAAGAAAAACCACCGGCAGGCTATTGCGCAACTTGCCGGCACGCAGCGAGATAGCAAACACAGCGAAGCCGATAGCAGAGGTTATCGCCAGCAGATCACCCAGCCAGTTGCCTTGATTAATGCTGTCGGACACCATCAGATAAATGCCGGCCAGGGCAATCAGCAATGCGACAATAGTAACCCGCCGCAACGGTTCGCGAAGAATGATCCACCCAAGCACTGCGGTTAAAAACGGTGCAGTGGCAAACAGGAATGCAGCATTAGCGATACTGGTCATACGCACCGCAGCAATTCCGCCGATATAGGCACATACCAGACCCAGCGCACCAAGCACCGCGGAGTAGCCTGATTGGCGAATGGTTTCTATTGCTCTACCGCCTGATTGATAGTGGATCAGCCAATAGGTGATTGGCAGCAGCCCCATCGAGCGGTAAAACAGGATCTGCCAGACATCGGCGTAGTCAAAGCTGCGCACGCCGACGGGTATAATCGACCAGAACATACCGGCACAAAGCACCATAATTACGCCGTTGGAGTAGCTTGTGGTTGCCGGAGCTGGGAAGGTCGTCAAGAGGTTGTTCCAAACCGTACACGGATGCAAGGGCGAATGGCCTGTGCGGGAAACAGGGTGGCGAACTGCTCATCGCTGCGGTGGCCGGTGCGGGCTGAGCACCGGTCATCCGGTGTCTGTTTCTGCTGCGGTGACCAATGCTTTTACAGTGTGTATTTCGACAACACAAGTGTTGTCGCACAGAGGCAGCGCTGTGGTGATGGTATTGGTCGGCTGACGTATCAGAAGTGCTTAGAGCGGCGTTCGCGATCCACTGCAGAGGTTGTGCGCACAATCGCGTCGCGATACTGGCAGGTTGCGATGTAACCACTGTGAAACGGTATAATACCGGGGGCTACCGATACCGGAATTAAAGCGAAAGTTACTATGAATGCAGAAAAAAAAGCCGTTGTGTTACTCAGCGGTGGCCTCGATTCCACGACGGTTCTGGCGATAGCGAGAGATCAGGGATACCGTCCCTATGCGCTGTCGTTTCGCTATGGGCAGCGAGCGGTCGCTGAACTGGAAGCTGCCAGCCGCGTGGTCAGCGTATTGGGTGCCGAGGAGCATGTGATCGCCGACATCGATCTGCGCGTGTTTGGCGGATCTGCCCTGACGGCAGATATTGATGTGCCGAAAAATGCACACGATAACACTGAGAACAGCGGCATTCCGATTACCTATGTGCCTGCGCGCAATACCGTGTTTCTATCCTTTGCGCTGGCCTGGGCGGAAGTGCTGGGGGCGCAGGATGTATTCATAGGAGTCAATGCACTCGACTACAGTGGTTACCCGGATTGTCGTCCGGAGTATATTGATGCCTACGAAAAGATGGCAAATCTGGCGACCAGAGCAGGGGTTGAAGGTACGCAACAACTTAAGATACATACGCCACTGATGGAGATGAGCAAGGCTCAGATTATTACCACCGGCCTGTCTCTGGGGGTGGACTATGCGCTGACATTGAGTTGCTACGATCCCGACGACTCCGGGTCAGCCTGTGGTGCTTGTGACTCCTGTGTGTTGCGATTGAAAGGATTTGCACAGGCGGGGTGTACTGATCCGGTTCGCTACCGTCAAACCTGATTCCTGACGAGCCCTGCTGGAAAAAGAGCACTGCCTGTGATCCCCGCCATGTGTGGATGGTCGTTGTTGTCGGGTGAGATGTTGCTGTAAATAAAGGGAGTAAAGAGATGATAAAAGCACGACATGTGAAGCCACGAGCGCTGTTCTGGTTTGTCGCGATACTCGCACTGCTTTGGTATTTGTTCGGTGTGTTGCAGTGCTATAACACCTGGACGATGACCGCGGATAGTCTCGCACCGATGGTCAGTGATGGTCGGGTCACTCAGGATTATGTGGATTATTTGCTGATCATGCCAGCGTGGGTGAAGGTGTTGTTTGCAGTAGCCACCGGTGGTGGGGCTGTCGGCGCGCTGTTGCTGCTGCTAAGGCGATCGTCTGCAATACTGCTGTTTGCGATGTCGTTGCTGGCGGCGCTGGCCATGTACAGTCAAATTTATATATTCAGTGGTCAGGCCGGTATCATTCCAGTGTCCGACTATGTGATAGCCTCGGTGGTTACCAGTGTCACTATCGTCATGATCGTCTTTGCGTTGAAGATGAAGCAACGTGGAGTTCTGGCCTAGGCACTTTAGATTGCACAATTGCACAATTGCAATTGTGCAGATATCTGGTATTTCAGACGATTCAGCTGGCAGATGATCGCTCTGCACAGGATGTTATGCGTCGTGGTTGATGTCTGCCGTCAGGGGAGCGGTAACGGGCGACATTATTTTTAGCGTGGGAGTGCGGCGACTGAACCGTTGCAGTCGCCGCAATACCGTTGCTTTCCAGTGCTGTAATTGACCACCGCCCCTCAGGCAGGTTGCTAGAACGCTTTTTGCGATCCGGGACGCCACTTGTTGCCGGGCACAAATCCGCTTTTTTCTGCTTTGCGTTCCTGCGGCACCCACAGTTGCCGGTCGGGGTGCATGCCGGCGCCATACACTGCCGATACCGCCGACAGACGCATTCGATTCAGCAGGCGCGTATCGACTTCACCGCAGGATGGATGAATGCCGTTGTTGTCGGCAACGACTTTTTCCCAGGCTGATTTACGTGCCTGCAAGGTAGCGGGGTCAGCGAGCTCTGTGCAATTGAGTTCATTGGAATTTAGATCAACGATGATCTCGTCACCATTTTCAACGAAGGCGATTGGCCCGCCGAGGGCGGCTTCCGGTCCAACGTGTCCGATCACCAGGCCGACTGAGCCTCCGGAGAATCTTGCATCGGTCATGAGGCCGACGACAATGTCTTTCTCGCGACACAGGGTGGTGATGCGCGAGGTGGAGTCGAGCATCTCCGGCATACCAGGTGCGCCACTCGGGCCCTCATAGCGGACGATGACCATGTCGTGGTTTTTAAAACTCTCCGGCTGATCTTCCAGTGCGTCGAGCAAGGCCTGCTCGCCGTCAAACAATCGTGCGCGACCCTTGAACAGATTATCTTCCAGGCCGCCTTCAACACCGGCCAGTTTCAGCACTGAACTGAATTCCGGTGATAGGTTGCCACCGAGTACTCGCAGACCGCCGGTGGGCTTATAGGGTTTTTCCACGGTGTAGATGACGGTGCCATCGGGGGCAGGCGGGTTCAGTCGCTCGACTTGCTCGGCCAGTGTTTCTCCGGTGCAGGTTAATGTGTCACCGGTCAGCAGACCGGCCTGCATTAGTTCTTTGACAATAGCCTGCACGCCGCCTTGCTCGTCTATATCGACCATAGAATACAGGCCGTAAGGGCGGGCGTCGGTCAGTACCGGTACTACGTTTTGCGACAGGTGGTTGAATTCTTCAGGTGACATGATGTCGTCGGCAAAGCTTCGAAAGCCTGCTGCGCGGGCGATTTCCGGTGCGTGCAGCAGAACATTGGTAGAACCACCGACTGCCATTGATACGATAACCGCGTTGCGGATTGCATCACGGGAGACGATATCGCGGGGTGTGTGGCCGCGTTCTATCATGCCCTGCAAATAGGTGATCAGTTCATCGGGGAAGACTTCCAGTCGCCGTTTGTCGTCTGATGGTGGTGCGACCATGTGCAGTGGCTGCATTCCGACCACACCGATGAATGTCTGCATGGTGTTGTAGGTGAACATGCCGCCACAGCTACCATAGCCGGGGCAGGCTTCACGGGCAATGCGCTTGCGGTAGTCGATGTCGGGATTGGCGGCCACCTGAAAGCCGGTAACGATATCAATCGGTTGCTCGGTGACCGAGTCCCGGCCGGGATGAATCGGCCCGTCAGACATAATGATTGCCGGCTGATTGTGCTCAAGGACGCCAGCCAGTGTGCCGACCGGCGGTTTGTCACAGGCGACTACCGCAATAGTGCCGGCCAGACCGGTGGCGCTGAGATGTTCGCAAACGGTGTCGTGAGTGACCTCGCGTCCAATCAGTGAGTAGCGCATTTCACGGGTACCGTTGCGCATGCCGTCAGAGGTGGCGACGGTGTACTCGGGTTGTACCAGACGCATCGGGATCTGGCCTTCGCCCCGTCCCAACCGTTGGCGAAGGTGCTCGTGGATGGCTTCCACTTTGCGCTGTACACCAAGGTAGCACTGGCTGTCGCCCTTGGTGCCAATCACACCGACGGAAGGTTCGTGCACCAGGTCGATATCGGCGCCGAGTTCCCGCGCAATTCCATAGGGTTGCGCACTGCGACCCGGATTGGTATCAATTAAAACCGATTTTTTCTTGTTGGCCATCGAACTGGGAGGCTCCCGAGTTTAAAGTGTCGAGCGAGTATTATAACTCGCTCCGGAGGTCGACCGCATTATTGATCGACGATGGGACAAGCGCCCGGACCTGAATATTGCGGGTTTAGTCAAAGTCTGCAGGCAGCAAGCCGGTAAACCGCCATCCATTAACCGACTCAATAGACGTTATGACCCCAGTCGCCAGTCAGATAGGAATCGCACGCCGTGTCGCTTGATCAGGAAAGCCTGCCAACTGCGGTGCGGCAGTTGCCGATCTTTGCCATGCTCAGTGAGTTGCTGGCTACACTCAATAATGCCGGTACGGCGGTCTTACAGGCGCCACCGGGGGCAGGTAAAACCACAGCGGTACCACTGGCGTTGCTGGCAGCGTCATGGCTCGGTCCCGGCACCATCGTCATGCTGGAGCCGCGACGATTGGCCGCTCGCGCGGCTGCGTCACGGATGGCCTCGTTGCTCGGTGAAAGCACCGGTCAGCGCGTTGGATTTCATATCAAAGGCGAGCGTCGCAGCAGTGCCGATACGCGGATTCTTGTTGTCACCGAAGGAGTCCTGACGCGCATGCTGCAATCAGATCCGGCGCTTGAATCGATTGCCGTGGTGATTTTTGACGAATTCCATGAGCGCAGCCTGCACGCCGATACCGCGCTTGCTTTTACGCTGCAGTCACGCGAGTTACTGCGCGACGATCTGAAACTGCTGGTGATGTCTGCCACGCTCGATACGGACGCGGTAGCAGGGTTGCTTGGCAACGCACCGGTGTTGCAAAGTGAGGGGCGCAGTTATCCGGTAGAGACGTTCTATGCCGGTGGAATAGAATCCAGCGCTGACACTCGCGGGCTTACCGATGTGGTGGCACAAAAGGTCATTGAGGTGCTTGCTGAGCACAGTGGCAGTGTGCTTGTGTTTTTACCCGGGGCGGGTGAAATCAGACGCTGTCAGCAGGCACTTGGCAAGTTGCTGAACGAAGACCGATACCGTGCATTGAGCAACGGTTTGCATCTGGCGCCATTGTACGGGGATCTTGCCCGGTCCGATCAGGACAATGCGATTGCTGCGGTGAAGCCGGGGCAGCGCAAGGTGGTGCTGTCGACAAATATCGCCGAAACCAGTATCACCATAGACGGGATACGCATTGTGATCGACAGCGGTCTGATGCGTGAGACACGCTTTAACCCGGGGCGTGGCATGAACCGCCTGGAAACAGTGTTTGTCTCACAGGATTCCGCGGACCAGCGGCGTGGTCGCGCGGGCCGCGTGGAAGCCGGTATTTGCATCCGGCTTTGGCAGGCAAGCCGGTCACTGGAAAAAAACCGCCGTGCTGAAATACTCAACAGTGACCTGTCTCAACTGGCGCTGGAGTTGGCGCAGTGGGGGGTCACTGATGCCGGGCAATTGCTTTGGATAGATACACCGCCGAGGTCTGCGATGGCACAGGCCACGGAGCTGTTGCAGCGCCTAGGTGCGCTTGATGCCAATGGCAGAATTACCACTCACGGAAGCCGCATGTTGTCACTTGGTGTGGAGCCCCGGCTGGCCAATATGATGTTAATGGCAGCGCAATATAAAAATGTGACTGCTGCCTGTCAGCTGGCATCACTGGTGAGCGAACGTGATTTTATCCGCCGTGGTCAGGCGTCCAGCAGCGCTGACCTGGCTGAGCGTCTGGTTAAGTTGCAGGGCAGGCACGCCGGTGTCGATGCAGCACTGGCGAGGCGTATCAATACCGCTGCCCGGCAATTTCAACAACGGCTGACGAAGGCGACAGGCAAAGCTGCAGCGCTTGAAAACAGGCAGACGGAGATCCCGATTGGTGTGCTGATGGCGTTTGCTTATCCGGACCGGATCGCCGCCTCGCGTGGTGCATCGGCTGCGGCCGAGCAGGTGTTTCTGCTGGCGAATGGTCGCGGTGCGCGATTACCGGTTGATGATCCTCTGGCGCACTCAGCGTATCTGGTGGTGGCTGATCTCGACGGTGGTCAGCGTGATGCCAGAATCTATCGTGCGGTGGCGATTGCGCTCGACGATATAGAGCGCTGGCTGCCATCATTGATTAGCCGCTCGACCTATGTGCGGTGGGACGATAACACGCAGCGGGTGCTGGCACAGGCCGAACACCGGCTTGGCGCTATTACCCTGCATAGCAAGCGTATAGATAATCCGGATCGTGACAGGGTAAAGAGCGCTTTGGTCGACGGGTTGCGTCGCCGGGGACTCGCGGCATTGGCGTTATCAAAGCGTTGTCACCAATGGATTGCCCGGGTCAATTTTCTGCGCTCGCAGGCCCGGCAACACGCGGACAAAAATCAGGCCGGAACAATCATCGCACTGGAGCTGCCGGATTTATCAGAGCAGTGGTTGATCGATAACCTGGAGCACTGGTTGATGCCGTATCTGACCACCGAGACTCGATTAGACCAGTTCAAGCGACTGGATCTGTCGAATATAATACAGGCGCTGGTGCCATGGGAGGCGCGCCGGCATCTAGACGTACTGGCACCGTCACACATCACTGTGCCGAGTGGTTCTTCAATCGCTATAGATTACTGCTGTGATCCCGGTCCGGTGTTGGCGGTGCGGTTGCAGGAGGTGTTTGGTTTACAGCATTCTCCGGTCATTGCCAATGGCTTGCAGCCGCTGTTAATCCATTTGTTATCGCCGGCGTCGCGTCCGGTGCAAATCACCAGCGATCTTGCCAGTTTTTGGGCTAGTGGTTATCAGGAGGTAAAAAAAGAGCTGCGTGGCAAATACAAAAAACACTATTGGCCGGATGATCCGCTGACGGCGGTTGCCACCAGCAAGACCCGCAAGAATATGAACCGCTAGTGCCTCGGGATTCATGTCTCGTGTAGCTGTTTTTAGCCTGATGCCAGCGATAACGTACTGCATTGAAACGCAATGATAGAACCGCTTTGCTGTACGCCTGTTCAGGCGGGTGTTCAGGCGTTGTGAGTGGTGTGAGCCGGCGCCGGTGTTGATTCGCGCAATGCGATCTACTGTGGCACCGACGACGGTGGAGCCACTGCACTATGGCAATGGCTACCGGGGGGAGTTGCCGAGTGGTGATGGGGCGCGCTGTTTAGCGTTGGCGATTTTTTTGTGCATCCAGCAATGCCGCACCGAGGCTGCCCATGCCGCCGGACGAGTCATTACCCTGCTTACCCGAACGGTTTTTGCCTGATGATTTCCGGTTGTCGGAGCGTGCATTGCGATCACGGTTGTGGTGTTGACGTGAGTCTTTGTCACGAGGTGATGGCGACCGTATTTCTGTTGCGTTGTCTCTGGAGGTTTCCTGTAACTTCATGCTCAGGGCAATGCGCTTTCGTTTGGGGTCGATTTCCATCACCTTCACGCGTACCACATCACCGGTGGACACTACCTCGTGCGGGTCTTTAACGTATTTGTCAGCCAGCATAGAGATATGCACCAGCCCGTCCTGATGCACGCCTATGTCGACAAAAGCGCCGAAATGAGTGACGTTGCTGACGACGCCTTCGAGTACCATGTCGGGTACCAGATCAGAGATTTTCTCTACGCCTTCTTTGAATGTGGCGGTTTTAAATTCAGGGCGCGGATCACGTCCGGGCTTGTCGAGCTCGGCAAGAATATCGACAACGGTGGGTAGCCCGAAAGTTTCATCTGTGTACTGTGCGGGATCGAGTTTTTTCAGCGTGGTGGTGTCACCAATTAACCCGCGTATATCTTTGCCGGTGTCTGAGGCGATTTTTTTAACCAGTGAATAGGATTCCGGGTGCACACCGGAGGCATCCAGTGCGTTGCCCCCATCCATAATGCGTAAAAATCCGGCGCATTGCTCAAACGCTTTGGGTCCAAGACGTGGCACTTTTTTTAGTTCGGTGCGTGCCTTGTAGCGTCCTATCTCATCTCTATAGCTGATGATATTCTGTGCCAGCGTTTGTGAAAGCCCCGAGACATGCGTGAGCAGTTCGGCAGATGCACTGTTTATATCAACGCCAACGGCGTTAACGCAGTCCTCAACAACAGCGTCGAGTGACCGGGCGAGATCGGCCTGATTAACATCGTGCTGGTACTGACCGACTCCAATGGCTTTCGGGTCAACCTTGACTAGCTCGGCCAGCGGGTCCTGCAGGCGACGCGCTATCGATGCCGCGCCTCTGAGTGAGACATCGACATCAGGCATTTCGCGGGAGGCGGTCTCTGAGGCGGAATAAACAGAGGCACCCGCCTCACTGACTATTATTTTCTGCATCTGCAGTTCGGGGTGTTTGGCGATTAGCTCGCCGGCGAGTTTGTCGGTCTCGCGTGACGCCGTACCATTGCCGATGGCGACTAACTCGACGCTGTGTTTTTTTGCCAGTACCGCGAGTTGTGCGATAGCTTCGTTCCATTTATTGACCGGTGCGTGCGGGTAAATGGTCGCTGTGTCGAGGAGCTTGCCGGTGGCTGCGGTCACGGCTACTTTAACGCCGGTGCGCAGACCGGGATCAAGCCCCAGTGTTGCCTTTGCACCAGCGGGTGCCGCGAGTAACAGATCTCTGAGATTTTTTGCAAAGACGTCGATGGCGGCCTGCTCACCGTTGTCGCGCATACGTAGTTTTAGTTCAGTTTCCAGTCGGGTGTGGTATTTAATGCGCCAGCACAATCGAAGTGTTTCTGAAAGCCATTCTGCGGAAGGTGGCACTTGCAGATGTGCGGCGATCTTTACCACGCAGGGATGGCGCTCATCGGGGTTGAGGTCAGGCAGGTCGAGGCCGAGTTTTAATATGCCTTCGTTCTGGCCGCGCAACATCGCAAGTGCACGATGCGATGGGACTTTGGCGATATTTTCATCGTACTCGAAGTAGTCTTTAAATTTAGCGCCTTCTTCCTCTTTACCTTTTATAACCGTGCTGGTGAGGCTGGCGTTGTTCCAGAAGTATTCGCGCAATTGCCCGCCAAGCTCTGGAATCTCGGCGATTTCCTCCATTAAAATCTGCCGCGCACCGTCGAGTGCCTGCTGTGCGGTTTCGATACCGGCATCGGTATTCAGGTACTTGCCGGCTTCGGTGGCGGGTGTCGCGCTATGGTTGTCACGCAGTAAATCAGCCAGCGGCTGCAAGCCGGCTTCTCTGGCTATTTGCGCCTTGGTCCGCCGGCGTGGTTTGTAGGGCAGGTAGAGATCTTCGAGTTCTGTTTTACTGGTTGCTGAGAGAAAGTTTTTTTTCAGATCGTCGGTGAGTTTGCCCTGTTCGGAGACGCTGTCGATGATCTTGCCGCGACGGTCTTCCAACTCGCGCAGATAAGTGAGGCGAGTACTCAGCTCACGCAACTGGATGTCGTCAAGCCCGCCGGTGGCTTCTTTCCGATAACGCGCGATAAAAGGCACCGTTGAGCCTTCGTCGAGCAGTGCGATAGCGGAGTCAACCTGTTGCGGTCGGGCACCAAGTTCAGTGGCGATGATTGACGCTGGATTCATACGTTAAACCGGTTAGTCGGAGGAAATACAGGCTGTGAATTTTAACCCGTTATGGTCGCCGGTGTGCCGTTTTAAATCACCTGGCCCGGCTTGGCGATTGTTATTGGATTTATCCAGGGTTGAAGAGATTGTTGCGCGGCCAATGTCGGTATTGATTCAGGCATAGCAACTCAGTGGCAAGGCCATTGACGAGATCCCGCAGGGGTAGGGGGGTAAGGTGTGGTAAGCGTTACTGACCGGCAAAATGGGATCATCGCGAATTAATAATGACGGTGGAGGCGTTTGAGTCGTTGGTCTGTCTGAGCATCTTGCGACAGAACAGCAAAAAGACTACGTCAAAAGAGGGCAGCTGTGCGGGGGGTACGCGGATTGTTAACTTCGCACAAGCCGGCATACCGGCCTGTGTTGTTTGCTGCGACGTGCAACGTTGTGGTGCCACTGTGCAGTGACAGGCTAACGCTTTTCTATAAGTGCCCAGGCCGAATGGTTATGGATGGATTCGAAGTTTTCAACCTCGAGTACATAGGCCTTGATATGCGTATTGGTATTCAGTTCCACGGCCACTTCGCGAATCAGATCTTCGACAAAGCGCGGGTTTTCGTAGGCATGTTCGGTGACGTATTTTTCGTCGGCGCGTTTTAGCTGGCTATACAGCTGCGCTGACGCTTGCGCCTCTGCGCCGGTGATGACGTCTTCCCAGTAAAAATCATTATTATCAGCCAGCAAAGCGTCTATTGAAATAACCGAACGCTGGCTGTGTGCGCCGTATTTAGAGATTTCTTTTGAGCATGGACAAAGTGTGGTCACCGGTATATCGATCTTGACGCGGGTGTCGACCTTGCCGTCGTTGCTGCCGGTGGCTTGCAGTGTGATGCTGTAATCCATCATGCCTTTCAGTTTGGTGACCGGTGCTTCTTTCTCGATAAAGTACGGAAACGTTGTGGTGATAGTGCCGGCAGTGCTGTCCAGTCTGGTGAGCATCTCTTGGTACATGTTGGCAAAGCCTGCAGCGGAGTAGGTGCTTGGCCGGTAGTCGTTCAGCAACTGGGTAAACCGGGACATGTGCGTGCCTTTGCGATCTTCCGGCAGGTACACGGAAAATGCAAAGTCGGCAACGGTAGGCTGTGGTGCACCTTTATCGGAAACAGTGATAGGTGAGCGAATACTTTTAATGCCGACTCGCGTGATCGCTACATGACGTTGGTCACTGTAGCCCTGCACATCCGGCATGGCCTGCTGATTATCGTTCATAAGGGGTTTAAGCGTGTCGAGCTGCTGTGTTGGTCAGTGGGGGCGGAAAAAGTCAGGCGGATTTAACGGCGGTCGGCGTGTTGCTGATAAATGGTTCGATCTGTTTCATGATGCCATCTTCATCCAGACCGCAATCGGCGAGAAGTTCGCCTCGTTCGCCATGCTCAAAGTAATCATCGGGCAATCCGATATTCAGGACTTTAGCCTCGATTCCCAATCTGTGCAGACATTCGTTCACGGCACTTCCCGCTCCACCGGATATAGTGTTTTCCTCGATTGTTATCAAGGTATCGTGTTTTGCTGCCAGTTCTTTGATCAGGTTTTCGTCGAGCGGCAGTATAAAGCGCATGTTGGCGACTGTCGCGCCTAGTTTAGCGCCAACGGTGGTCGCCGCTGTGACCATGCTGCCAAAAGCCAACAAGGCGCTGCTGTGACCGCTTGCCACAATCGACCCTTTACCGATTGGCAGAGCCGTCATTTGCGATTGCACGGCAACTCCCGGGCCTGTGCCACGGGGGTAGCGCACGGCGGCCGGACCGTCGTGCTGTAAGCCGGTATAGAGCATTTGGCGGCATTCGTTTTCATCGGCGGGCGCCATCACAACCATGTTCGGCAGGCAGCGCAGGAACGAGTAGTCGTAACTGCCGGCGTGCGTGGGCCCGTCGGGACCGACCAGTCCGGCGCGGTCGATTGCAAACAGTACCGGCAGGTTTTGTATCGCCACATCGTGCACGATTTGATCGTAGGCGCGTTGCATAAACGTTGAGTAAATCGCAACCACGGGTTTCATGCCTTCGCAGGCCAGGCCAGCGGCCAGTGTGACCGAATGCTGCTCGGCAATGCCGACGTCAAAATAGCGCTCCGGGAATTGCTTTTCAAAATTGACAAGACCCGAGCCTTCCCGCATGGCTGGGGTGATGCCGATCACGCGGGAATCGGTGGCGGCGATATCACAAAGCCACTCGCCGAATACCTCGGTGTAAGTCGGGCCGGCGCTTTTCGCTTTCGAGAGCTTGATGCCGGTACCCGGATCAAACGGAGTCACCGCGTGCAATGCCAGTGCGTCTTCTTCGGCAAATTTATAGCCTTTGCCCTTTTGCGTCACCGCGTGCAGCAGTAACGGGCCGTTAAGCGCGTGCAAATTGCTCAGCACCTTGACGAGGTTGGGGAGGTCGTGACCGTCAACTGGTCCGAAGTATTGAAACCCGAGTTCTTCAAACATGGTGGCCGGTACTACCATACCTTTCATGTGCTCTTCGGTGCGTTTGGCAAATTCCATCACCGGAGGGATATGCCGGAGCAATCGCTTGCTGCCTTCGCGTGCGCCGGAGTAGGCACTGCTGGACAGTATCCGTGTCAGGTATTTATTCAGTGCACCCACATTCGGAGAGATTGACATGTCGTTGTCGTTGAGTATTACCAGCAGATTGGCTTTCTGATCGCCGGCGTTATTGAGTGCCTCGAATGCCATGCCGGCGGTCAGTGCGCCGTCGCCGATAATCGCTACAACTTTGCGATCTTCGTTTTTTAGAGCGGCGGCCAGTGCCATCCCGAGTGCAGCACTGATTGACGTGCTGGAGTGCCCTACACCGAAGGTGTCGTACTCGCTTTCGCAGCGCTTTGGAAATCCTGCCAGCCCGCCTTTTTTCCGCATCGTGTGCATGCGCTCTTTGCGGCCCGTGAGAATTTTATGCGGATAGGTTTGGTGGCCGACATCCCAGACCAGTCGATCGTCCGGAGTATTAAACACATGGTGCAAAGCGATGGTGAGCTCGACAGTGCCGAGGCTTGCCCCCAGATGGCCACCGGTTTGCGCGACCGAATGCACCAGATAGTGGCGCACCTCTTCAGCGAGGTCGACCAGTTGATCAGTGGTAAGGTTTTTAAGATCCGCCGGTTGCTCAATATTGCCAAGCAGCGGGAAGTCGGTTGAGTCCAACATTGGTATCACAGTCTTTACGAAGGGCGGGAAATGCCTGAGTGCCATTATCATGGTCACTATCGGCGCTGGCAAGAACTGCCGGATGACTTTAGCGGGCTAGTTGGATCTGGAAACGACAAAGGTGGCGAGATCGCGCAATTCGTCAAAGCCTGCGTCAAGCCCGGCAAGCGCGTCAAGCCCGCGATCCCGCTGGTCTGCGGCGTGCTTTCGCGCGCCATCAAGGCCGAGTATTGATGGGAAGGTGGGTTTGTTCATAGCGATATCAGCGCCCTGTGGTTTGCCGAGGACAGTGGTGTCGGCGACGACATCAAGGATGTCGTCGGCAATTTGAAAGGACAGCCCGACGGCACTACCGTAGATGCGCAGTTTGTCCAGGGTAGCCTGGTCGCGGGTGTCGCTGCACATTGCGCCAAGAACCACGCTGGCACTGATCAGTGCGCCGGTTTTTCGCTGGTGCATGTGCTCAAGTTGCTCGAGCGTCAGTTGCTCGCCGACGGCTTCGAGGTCAATTGCCTGACCGGCGGCCATGCCGTCCACGCCACTGGCCGTGCCGAGTTCATCGATCATGTCGAGTATGGTCTCGGCGGGTAGCTGGTGACGCAGCGTGACGGCCAGGCTGGTGAACGCCAATGCCTGCAGCGCGTCGCCCGCAAGTATCGCTGTGGCCTCTCCAAAGTTGATGTGACAGGTCGGCTTGCCGCGACGCAGATCGTCGTCGTCCATTGACGGCAGGTCGTCGTGCACCAGTGAGTAGGCGTGCATGAGTTCGATGGCGCAGGCGGGGGAGTCCAGCGTGTCGAAGCTGGCACCAAGTGCTCTGCCGGTGGAGTAAACAAGCGTCGGGCGCACACGCTTGCCGCCATTGAGGGTGGCATACCGCATAGCCGCTTCGAGTGAGGTACCGGTGCCACCTATTGCAGGCAGGACTCGCATGAGGGCGTTATCTACCCGGTCGCGGTAGCCCGACAGGCATGTCTGGAAAGTGTCAGACACTATTCGAAATCCTCGAGTTTGCCGTCTTCACTGACCTTGTCTGCCATTAGAATTTTTACTTTTTTCTCGGCCTCGGAGAGTGATTGCTGGCAAAACTTGCTGAGCATCATGCCGCGTTCAAATTGTACCAGCGATTGTTCCAGAGATTGATCACCGCTTTCCAGATTCTCTATGAGTGATTCGAGTTCCCCGAGGGCATCCTCGAATTTAGTCGATTTTGGTATGGCTGCTGCTTTTTTACTCACTGGGCATTCCGCTGTTTTTATAGATGTTCGAGCGCATCAACGAGGCGCTTTACCGGGATAACTTCGAGACCTTTGATCGTGCCCCTTGGCTTGTTGGCGTGAGGTACGATCGCTCGCGTCACGCCATGTTTCGCGGCCTCAGTGAGGCGTTCCTGTCCATTGGTCACCGGCCTGACTTCGCCGGACAAGCCGACCTCGCCAAAGATTGCCAGTTTGTTGTCGAGGGTTATATCCCTGAACGATGACACGACTGCAATCAGTACCGGCAGATCTGCTGCTGTTTCCGAGATCCGCACACCACCGACGATATTGATGAACACATCCTGATCGTGCATTGTAACACCAGCCTGACGTTGCAGAACCGCCAGCAGCATGTTCAATCGGTTTTGTTCCAGGCCCAGCGTGACACGCCGTGGATAGCTTGAGTGGCTGCCGGTGACCAGCGCCTGTGCTTCCACCAGCAGCGGCCGCGAGCCTTCCCGTGTCACCATAATAACGCTTCCGGCGACTGGCTCTTCGTGGCGTGATAAAAATAGTGCCGAGGGATTTTTCACGCCCTTCAGGCCGGTTTCTTCCATCACAAACACGCCGAGCTCGTTGACAGCTCCAAAGCGGTTTTTGATCGCACGGATGACCCGGTACCGGCTGTTGGTGTCTCCTTCGAAATAGAGCACGGTATCAACCATGTGCTCGAGTACGCGAGGACCGGCCAATGCGCCTTCTTTAGTGACGTGCCCTACCACGAACATGGCAATATTGCTTTGCTTGGCAAAGCGTACCAGGTGCGCGGCGGACTCCCGCACCTGAGCCACTGAGCCAGGCGCGGATTGCATGGCGTCGGTATACACCGTCTGGATCGAGTCGATCACCATGATCTGGGGTTTGTCTGCCTTGGCGTGAGCGGTGATCGATTCCACACAGGTTTCTGTCAGCAGGCGCAGGTTTTTTGCCGGTAGACCAAGCCGTCTGGCACGCAGAGTGACCTGCTGTAGTGACTCCTCGCCGGTGACATACAGCGACGAATACTCCGATGAAATAGCCGCCATGCACTGCAATAACAGGGTTGATTTGCCGATGCCGGGGTCACCGCCAATCAGTGTTACCGAGCCCGGCACGATGCCACCGCCCAGGGCGCGGTCGAGTTCTGATAGTCCAGTGCTGCGGCGCGGCTCGACTTCCAGATTGACGTCTTCGATAGAGGTTACGGTCGACTGACCGGCGTAGCCCTGGAAACGCGCAGAGGTTTTGCCGGAGCTCGCGGTGGCGATGCTCTCTTCCAGAGTGTTCCATTCTTCACAGTCAGCGCATTGCCCGCTCCATTTAGGCGCGAGCGCACCGCAGGCACGGCAGGTGTAGCTGAGTTTTGTTTTGGCCATTGATCTACGGGGTCACCAGACAGTCAGGCATTGTACCTGTCTGGTAGCCGCTTGTGGCAACCGGCTCGGCAGCGTTGTGTTAATAACCGGCCGGTTATGGATTTTTTACGATTGCAGAGACTCGCGCATTTTTGCTTCGGTGAGTTCTACCCCGCTGCTGCTGCTTGCCCGGTAGTTGGGCAACTCGGCATCAATGCGTGCCAGTTGCACTACGTTGCCGCGTACCTGGGTTATTTCGATGGGGCGGCCATTGATGATAAATGACGCGCCTTTTTCGGGAATATTCTGCAGGTGTTCCAGCACCAGGCCGTTGAGCGTTTTCGGGCCTTCGGTGGGGAGGTTCCATTTTAGTTCCCGGTTTAGTTCGCGCAGTGAGATGCTGCCTTGTACGGTGTAGGTGCCATCCTGCATCAGCGATATCTCTCGCAGTTTCTCCTGGTGTGAGGGGTCACTGGTGAATTCTCCGACAATCTCTTCAAGGATATCTTCGATGGTGATCAGGCCCTGGATGTCACCGTATTCGTCGACCACCAGGCCGATGCGTTTTTTCTGTTGCTGGAAGTTCAGCAATTGCAGGGTGACGGGTGTGCCTTCGGGGATGAAGTAGGCCTCGCGCACATTGCTCTCGACATAGGCCTGGGTGAGCTCCTGACCCTTAAGCACATTAAGCATACGGCGCAGATAGATGAAGCCCTCGACGTTGTCGATATCCTCGCGGAATACCGGCAGTCGGCTGTGGCCGCTTTGTCCGAGTTTGTTGACGATCTCAGGCCAGGGCTGATTGAGATCGATGCCCTCGATTTCGTTGCGTGGCACCATGATCTCGTCGACGGTGACTTTTTCCAGATCGAGGATATTCAGCAGCATGCGCTGGTGGCGTTCAGGAATCATGTCGCCGGCTTCGTCGACGACGGTGCGTAGTTCTTCACTGTTGAGTTTGTCGCCATTGCCGCCTTGCCTGGCGTCGACACCGAACTGCAGCAGTAACCGGTTCACCAGTAAGTTAATTAAATACACCAGTGGCCAGGCAACCCGCATCAGAGGTGTGTAAATATGGGCGGCGATAAAGGCCAGTTTTTCGGATTGCAGTGTGGCGAGTGTTTTTGGCAGTACCTCAGCAAACACCAGAATGACGATGGTCAGCAGACCGGTGACAATAGCGATGCCTTTGTCACCCCAGATGCTGATCGCCAGCAGGGTGGCAAGTGCCGAAGCCAGAATATTGACGAAGTTGTTGCCGAGCAGAATCAGGCCAATGAGTCGGTCGGGCTTGTCGAGCAGCGCCGCAGCTTTCATCGCACCGTTGTGGCCGTTTTTAGCCAGGTTGCGCAGACGATAGCGATTGAGCGTCATTAGGGCCGTCTCCGACCCGGAGAAAAATCCTGATAGCGCAATCAGTACGAGGAGCACGAAAAACAGCGCGCCGGAATGAACGTCGTTCAAGTTAGAGTGTAGGTCCAGGCCCAAGAGTGATTGCTATAAGTATAGCTTGCTGAAACCTGTGTCAAGCATCTGCGTGCCGGATACGTTGTCAGCGGTTGCCGATCCCGCCTCGGGGGAGCGGCGGTTTTTCGGGTGTCAGGTCAGTATAACTTCCAGTACAAATTTGCTGCCGAAGTATCCAAGCACCAGTGAGGCGTAGGAAATGCTGGTCATGAGGGCGGCTTTCTGCCCCCGCCAGCCCCAGCTCAGCTGCCCGATAAGTAATACCGCCAGAATTATCCATGCGAATATTGACAGTGTGGTTTTATGCACAAGGCGTTGGGCAAACAGGTCGTCGAGAAACACGAAGCCGGTGAGCAGTGCCAGTGACAGCATCAGGAAGCTTGCGACCAGCAATTGAAACAGCACCGTTTCCATGACTTTGAGCGGCGGCAAGGTGCGTAGAAAGCCCCCGGGCCGATGATCTCGCAGACGTTTGTCCTGCAGTGACACCAGCAGTGACTGACCGGCTGCAATGGTAAGCAATGCGTAGGAGATAACCGAAATCAACACGTGCCAGCGCAACTCATTGCTGATGATACCGGCTTCGCCCTTGAAGATGATCGACAGCAACAATGTGACGGCACTGAACGGAAACAGGATCAGACCCAGATTTAACACCGGTCTGCCGGTGTTAAGCAGCAATACGATGACGGTCGTGAACCAGGCAGTGACGGACAGTGCGTTGAAAAAGTCCAGGGTCAGACCGTTGCTGTTAAACCACGAGCTGAACAACATCACGGCGTGGAACACCGCAGCCGCGATGGCAAGTAACCAGATTGTCGGGCGCCCGCCCAAAGTCGGAGATTCGGTAGGTGTTGCCGTGACTGTGCGATAAAGCAGCACTGCACTTGCCGTGTAGAATCCGATCGCCGCTAAACCGGTGAATTGACTGCCCATAGTGGTTATTTGCATGGTGTCATTGTAATCAGCTGAGGATCGTTGGCAATTGGCATAGTAACAGACGATGAATTGTAAGAGTGGGGCTGGCCGGTGCCGATCCGGAAACAGCAGCGTCGAGGCTTAATCTTAGAGCATGCGCTCTTTATTCGCTGTCAGGGTGGGTTTTGCAGAGTGCCCGGGCCCTGCCGGTTAGCGGCAGTGGACTCCGCAGTTGAGCGAATCCCGTGACATCGGTGTCTGCAGACTCAGACTAGTTACTGCAGTCTGCTTGATTATTGCCCATAATAGCCTCAACAATAGATGCTGGCGCAAGTCATGTCTGGCGCAGCGCCGGACTGATGTCGTTTGCGTTGTCATATCCAACAGCCACGGTATTCAGGCGGTACAAAATAGTAGCGCGGCAAGGAACAGAGTGTTTGCATGTTTGAAAATCTAAGCGAAAGACTGGGCCAGACGGTTAAAAATCTGCGGGGTCAGGGGCGACTGACCGAGCAGAATATCAAAGACGCGCTGCGTGATGTGCGCATGGCTCTGCTGGAGGCGGACGTTGCCCTGCCAGTGGTCAAGCAGCTGATTGATTCAATTCGCGAAAAAGCGCTTGGTCACGAAGTGGTTGGCAGTGTCTCTCCCGGGCAGGCCTTCATCAAGGTAGTTAACGATGAATTGGTCCACATCATGGGGGAGCACTCGGAAAGCCTGGATCTGTCTACCCAGCCACCAGCTGTCATCCTGATGGCAGGTTTGCAGGGGTCAGGTAAAACAACCTCGACCGGCAAGCTTGCGCTGCGATTGAAGGAGCGTGATAAACGCAAAGTAATGGTGGTCAGCTGTGATGTTTATCGTCCCGCTGCGATCACCCAGCTGAAAAAAATCGCCAGTGATATCGGCGTTGATTTTTTTGATAGTCAGCCTGAGCAGTCACCGATCGATATTGCCAATGCCGCGCTCGAGCAGGCAAAGAAGCAGTTTGCCGATGTACTAATTGTCGACACCGCCGGTCGGCTGGCCATCGATGCCGATATGATGGCTGAAATACAGACGCTCAACACCGCTTTGAATCCGGTGGAGACGTTGTTTGTGGTCGATAGCATGACCGGTCAGGATGCAGCGACCACCGCTAAGGCGTTTGGCGAAGCGTTGCCTTTAACGGGTGTCATCCTGACCAAAACAGACGGTGATGCACGGGGCGGTGCGGCGTTGTCGGTGCGCATGGTGACAGGCAAGCCGATCAAGTTTGTCGGTGCCGGTGAGAAAATGGCGGCGCTTGAAGCCTTTCATCCGGATCGGGTGGCATCCCGTATTCTGGGGATGGGCGACGTTGTCAGCCTGGTGGAAGAAGTTCAGGAGAAAGTTGACCACCAGAAGGCTGAAAAGCTTGCCCGTAAAATGCAGAAGGGTAAAAACTTCGATATGTCTGATTTGCGCGATCAAATGGAGCAGATGCAGAATATGGGAGGAATGGCGTCGCTGATCGACAAGCTGCCCGGTGCGGCAAACTTGCCTGAAGGTGTGAAAAATCAGGCCAATGACACGGAAGTGCGACGGACCATTGCGATTATTAACTCGATGACCCCCCACGAGCGGAAATTTCCGGCAGTGATCAAAGGGTCGCGCAAGCGGCGCATCGCAATGGGGTCCGGGGTGCAGGTGCAGGACATCAACAAGCTCATCAAGCAGCACGCCCAGATGAGTAAAATGATGAAAAAGATGGCCAAAGGCGGCATGAAAAAGATGCTGCGTGGCATGCAGGGCCAAATGCCCCCGGGTATGGGCATGTAGTCAACCCGGATTGAATTCAGGCAAATTTGGTGGTTCGGGCGTGAATTTCGCGTTTGACGCCTTGATATTTCGCGTGACAGGTCAGTATTTTCGTCTCCTGCTGCGATTTATTTGCCCGAGGGCTTCAAATAGCCCGGTTTTGTTGTATAGTTAGCGGTTTTCCCCAGCCAGTCCGCTCGAATCGGTTGAGCAGAGACTGGAAACCTTGTCTGGATAAAGTAATGGTCACAGTAAGACTGTCGCGCGGTGGCGCGAAGAAGAAACCTTTTTATCAGATCGTTGTTACGGATAGTCGTAACCGTCGCGATGGTAGATACATTGAGCGTCTGGGTTTTTACAACCCGATGTCTCGCAATGAGCACGAAGAATCTCTGCGTATTGATCTGGAGCGAGTCGATTACTGGCTCGGCACCGGTGCGCAGCTGTCTGAGCGCGTTGCCAAGCTGGTTAAGGACAA
This sequence comes from uncultured Granulosicoccaceae bacterium, assembly GCA_938003855.1. Taxonomy (GTDB): domain Bacteria; phylum Pseudomonadota; class Gammaproteobacteria; order Granulosicoccales; family Granulosicoccaceae. The sequence continues at coordinate 78,399 of CALKXD010000049.1, forward strand.
GCGAGCTGCAGATCAGGCAGCGGCCTAGTCGCTTCTGGCAGGATTAGCGGATGAGTAGCGTGTCGCCAGCGGGTGGAACCCCCATGTGCGGGCACCCGTTGTGACTCAAACGCCGGGCGATATGCCCTTGAATACCTCAGCGCAGGCAAAAGCCCGTTCGATTACGCTTGGCAAAATATCTGCCCCCTTCGGTGTCAAGGGCTGGACAAAAGTAACGTCGTATACCACGCCGGCTGAGAGGCTGCTGGATTACCAACACTGGCGGTTGGTCCAGCAGGGCGAAGAAAAACTGCTGACGCCGCTTGATGGCAAAATACACGGAAAATTTCTGGTGGTGCGGTTCGACGGTATCAGCGGCAGGGACGAAGTGGCAAAACTCACCAATGCCACAGTGGTAGTGGGCAGAGAAGAGTTACCGCCAGTTGAAGACGGAGATTTTTACTGGACCGATCTGATCGGTATCGAAGTGCACACAGTGGATGGTGTGGGACTCGGTGTGGTCAGTAGCCTGATGGAGACAGGCGCAAATGATGTTCTGGTGATAAAGGGTGAGCGCGAAAGACTCGTGCCCTGGATCATCGATGATGTTGTAAAAGAAGTCGATCTCGGGAAGTCCCGTATGGTTGTTGACTGGGATCCGGATTTCTAGTGGTCGGACCTGCGGTGGCTGGAGTCTGGCGGCTGTGAGGTCCGGGCCGGATTCCGTAGCGATTGCCGTCGTTACGATATTCCCGCAATTGGTTAATGCGGTGAGTGAAGTCGGGGTGACCGGTCGCGCCGTCGATAACTCGGTGTTAAAGCTGTCTTGCGTGAATCCGCGAGACCACACATCGGATCCGAATCGGCGGGTGGATGATCGTCCATACGGCGGCGGGCCCGGTATGGTGATGCAGGCTCCGCCATTGGCTGGGGCGATTGCAGAAGCAGAAAAGGTTAACGGGCAGGTAACCGGGGCGGCACCTCTGGTGATTTATTTGAGCCCGCAGGGTGAAAAGCTTGATCACTCGCTGGTGCTGGAGTTGAGCGGGTATTCAAACCTGGTGTTGGTGGCGGGTCGTTATGAAGGGGTTGACGAGCGGGTGATCGAAGCGCTGGTGGATCGGGAAGTTTCGATTGGCGATTATGTATTAAGTGGTGGCGAGCTTGCAGCGATGGTGGTTATCGATGCGGTTGCCAGACAACTGCCGGGAGTGCTGGGGCATGGTGATTCTGCCGCCCAGGACTCCTTTGCGGGGCAGGGAGTGCTGGATTGCCCGCACTACACACGGCCCGAAACGTATCAGGATATGTCGGTGCCGGAGGTACTGACCAGCGGAGATCATCAGGCGATAGCCCGGTGGCGTCGACAGCAGGCACTGGGTCGAACCTGGCAGCGGCGTCGCGAACTGCTCGAAGAGGGCGGTCTGAGTAAAGAAGACAAGCGTCTGTTGCAGCAGTATCTGGACGCGCAGAATTAGGCAGAACCGGGTGACCTCAGAGGAAGCCGGATCTACATGAATACAATGAAAACCACGCGAATTGGAGTGGAGTGATGAGTAACATAATCGATGCGTTGAACGCAGAGCAGATGCAGAAAGAAGTGCCTGCATTCGGTCCCGGTGACACCGTGGTAGTGCAGGTGCGCGTAAAAGAAGGCACGCGTGAACGTCTGCAGGCTTTCGAAGGTGTGGTCATTGCGCGACGCAATCGTGGACTAAACTCGGCGTTCACTGTTCGCAAGATCTCTCATGGGGAAGGCGTTGAGCGAGTGTTTCAAACCTACAGCCCGCTGGTCGCCGAAATTGCCGTAAAGCGCAGAGGTGATGTGCGGCGGTCAAAGCTGTATTACCTGCGTGGTCTGACGGGTAAAGCGGCTCGAATCAAAGAGAAGCTCTAAGCGACTCGATGCCGGTATCAATACCGGCGGCAATCTCACAAACCACTGCCAATCCTGCTTTTGGCAGTGGCGCATAAGGCAATCGACCAGGCTTGATCGCCGATATGCCGACGCCGGCGAGAAATATTGCCTGGCGCTTGAAATATCCCCGCTGCATCCGCAGCTTTAGCCGTGATAAACAATTCGTCGATCCCCGGTACGGCGCGACTGTGTGCGTAACACTTGTCTGACTTCGGCCGGAACAATTATCGACCATCGATGGGAGCTAAATCAATGACAGAAACCAAAGCGGAAACCATGGAGTTTCAGGCAGAGGTCAATCAGCTGCTGAAGCTGATGATTCACTCGCTGTATTCCAATAAAGAAATTTTTCTTCGGGAACTGATCTCTAACGCGTCTGATGCATGCGATAAGTTACGCTTCGAAGCAGTCGCCAACGATGCTCTGAACGAGGGCGATCAAGAGCTTTCAATCACCATTGGTTATGATGCTGATGCGCATACCGTGACAATTTCGGATAACGGTATCGGAATGGATCGCGATGAGGTCATTACCAACATCGGAACCATTGCCAAATCAGGTACCAAGCAGTTTCTCGATGCGCTGACCGGTGATCAAAAAGAAGACGCACGACTGATCGGTCAGTTCGGTGTTGGTTTTTATTCTGCGTTTGTCGTCGCTGACAAAGTAACCCTGGTCACGCGCAAAGCCGGCGACGCTGCTGCCAATGGCGTTAAGTGGGAGAGTGAAGCTACCGGCAGTTACCAGCTGGAGCAAATCGAAGTGCCGACGAAGGGGACATCGGTGACCCTGCATTTACGGGAAGATGCACACGAGTTTGCCGATAACTGGCGCTTGCGCGGCATTATTAAAAAATACTCAGACCACATTACTTTTCCGATCATGATGCTTGAGGTGATCCACGCCGATCCTGACGACGAAGAGGCGGAAAAGAAAGAGCCTGCGCTGGAGAAGGTTAACGACGCATCGGCTTTGTGGACCCGCGCCCGCAATGACATCAGCGAAGATGAATACAAGTCGTTTTATAAGCAGGTGAGCAATGATTGGGAAGACCCGCTGGACTGGTCTCACAATCGCGTTGAAGGTAAGTACGAGTACACCTCGTTGTTGTATATCCCGAAGAATGCTCCGTTCGATCTTTACGATGCTCAGCAGCAGCATGGCATAAAGCTGTATGCACAGCGTGTGTTCATCATGGATGAAGCCGATAAGCTGATGCCGCGTTATCTGCGTTTTATCCGTGGACTGGTCGATTCCAGTGACTTGCCGCTGAACGTCTCACGGGAAATTCTGCAGAGCAACAAGGTGGTAGAAAGTATCCGGTCTGCATCGGTTAAGAAAGTTCTGTCGCTGCTCGAGTCTATGGCGGACAAGAAGCCCGATGACTACAAGGTATTCTGGGAGCAGTTCGGCCGCTGTCTGAAAGAGGCACCTGGAGAGGATTTTGCCAATCGCGAACAGGTAGCCGGACTGTTTCGGTTTGCTTCAACTGAGTCCGGCACGGATGCCCAGTCGGTGGGGCTTGCGGATTACATTGCCCGCATGAAGCCGGGTCAGACTAAAATCTACTACATCACCGCGGATAGTTTTGCAGCGGGTAAAAACAGTCCGCACCTGGAGATCTTCACCAAGAAGGGCGTCGAGGTGATCATCATGTACGATCGCGTCGATGAATGGATGATGTCGTACCTGAATGAATTTGACGGTAAATCATTGAGTTCGGTGGCGAAGGGTGATCTGGATCTTGGTGAAATACAGGATAAGGAAGAAAAAGAGCAACAGGAATCTGTTGAAAAAGAGTCAGAAAAACTTATCGAGCGCCTGAAGAGTCAGTTGTCCGAACGCGTCGCCGATGTGCGGGTATCGCATCGCCTGACAAGCTCTCCGGCCTGTGTGGTTTTGGGTGAGCAGGAGATGGCTATGCACATGCAGCAACTGATGCGTCAGGCCGGTCACGAAATTCCTGAGAACAAGCCCACACTTGAGATTAACCCCACGCATCCGATAGTAATGAAAATGGATGTGGAACCGGATGAAGACCGGTTTGGTGAATGGAGCAAACTATTGCTTGACCAAGCCGTGCTTGCCGAAGGTGGTCAACTGGATGATGCGGCGGGTTTTGTTCATCGCTTAAATGAACTCATCATCGAACTAAGTGGTTGATTGCGACGTCGTCAGTCGCCGTTTTGCGACTATAATATGCGCATTGGGCGCTGTAGAATGCGCCCGCATAAGTGGCTGATTGGCACTTTATTGAATTTTCTAAAAGACGGCGAAAATAACTCATGAGAAAGCTTTCGATAGCGTCTGCGGTTGGCGTAGGATTGTTAATCGCGAATGGAGCGCAGGCGGCTGATGCTGCTGCCGGGCGCGTAAAGGCGGAAACCTGCCTGGGGTGCCATGGTGTGGCGCATTACGTTAATACTTATCCGACTTACCACGTGCCCAAGCTCGGTGGTCAGCACGAAGCCTACCTGGTGGCTGCGCTGAAAGCCTACAAGGACAAGCAGCGGTCGCACGGTACAATGCATGCCAATGCTGCTGCCTTGAGCGACGAAGACATCGCTGATATCGCAGCCTATTTGTCATCGATTAAGTAGCAGGATACCGACATGAACAGAAAAATATTAGTGGCAGCATCGCTGCTTTGGGCTGGGCCCGCTGTAGTGCTCGCTGGTGGTGATGCAGCCAATGGCGAAAAATTGTCGACAACCTGCGCCGCCTGCCATGGCGCGGACGGCAACAGCACAATACCCACCAACCCGATCCTGGCCGGCCAGTACGAGAGCTATCTGGCCAGAGCGCTGTCTGATTACAAATCCGGTGAGCGCAGCAACGCAACCATGGCTGGATTTGCGGCGGGTTTGTCAGACCAGGACATTCGTGATCTTGCCGCTTATTTCTCGTCTCAAGAGTCAAACCTTACTATTCCCAAACGTTAGTCGCTCAACACCGGATATGACGGCAGGTTAGCGCACCGAAGGAATAAATCCGGTGCGCTGCCGGGCGTGCCCGTTATATCGATTGATGCGGCTTAGTTGAGGAAATTCGGATTGAGTGCCAGCGCCTGCTCGCTGAGCAATTGATCATTGATCTGCAAATGGTAGCCATTTTGGCGCAGGTTGTTGAGGACGGCCTCTGGGTCTTCCTTAGCTAGTTTGCGTGCGGCGTCGAGCTTGAATTCCAAGGTGAGGTCAAGCGTGCCCAAAGCGCTGATCAATCCCTCTGGAACACCGGAGAAATTGTCTTTCTCGGCGAGATAAAGATAATAGCCATTTTTTTTGTTACTTCGGTAAACGAAAACGTCCATTGATTGTCCAAGCGATCGCAGTTGTATGATGATGAATTGCGCGTCAGGTACGCGACAAATCCTGACCGATCCTATTGTATCCCAGCCGGGACTTGGTTGTTGGCCGGGAACCCCTATTTACGTGAGGCAACCCTGGTGCACGCTACCTTTCCATTGCTTGAAAAGACCGATTTTCCGGCGATAAAACGCAGGAAGCTTGAAATTTTGCAGATCAATGTCGGGTATTACTGCAATTTAAGCTGCACCCACTGCCACGTGAATGCCGGTCCCAAGCGCACCGAAATGATGAACGAGGAAACCGCAGACAAGGTGCTGGCATTTCTCGACCATTCTGACGTGCACACACTTGACCTGACCGGGGGGGCACCTGAGCTCAATGCGCAATTTCGCAGGCTGGTTGAAGGCGGACGTCGTAAAGGGCTTCGAGTTATAGACCGCTGTAATCTGACGGTGCTTGAGGAACCGGGACAGGAAGATCTGGGGCAGTATCTTGCCGACAATCAGGTCGATATTGTGGCCTCACTGCCGTGCTACCTCGAGGACAATGTCGATAAGCAGCGTGGTAAAGGGGTGTTTGATGGCAGTGTGCGTGGCCTGCAAACACTGAACGCACTTGGTTATGGCAAACCGGATTCCAGTCTTCGGCTTGATCTGGTGTTTAATCCTCAGGGGCCGGTTTTGCCTCCGCCGCAACAGCAATTGGAAAGTGACTACAAGGAGTTTCTGGGTGAGCAATTTGGTATTGATTTCCATGGCTTGCTGACGTTGACCAATCTGCCGATCCAGCGGTTCGGGAGTATGTTAATTTCAAAAGGGCAGTTCCATCCTTACATGGATCTGCTGAAAAGCGCCTATCGCCCTGAAAACCTGCCGGCAGTGATGTGCAAAAATACAGTCAGTATTGATTACGATGGCTATGTGTACGATTGTGATTTTAACCAGATGTTGTCAATGCCGATGGGCCGCAATCGACTGAAGCGAACCCATATCGATGAGCTGTTGGCCGATGAGCTTGAAGGGTTGCCCATTGCTATCGGCGATCACTGTTATGGCTGCACCGCCGGGCAGGGGTCGAGCTGCGGCGGTGCGCTGAGCTAATCCAGCGTCACTGCCAACCGTAACAACCGCGCTATCAATAGTGTCAGTCAGGGCGATAAAACTGTCGATCATAGTACCGACGCTAAACGAGTCTGGCTGCATCCGCTCGACGTTACTGGCGCTTCAACACCTGCGTGCAGACGCGCACCAGGTTATCGTGGCCGACGGTGGCAGCACCGACGATACCGTAGCGCAGTGTCAAGGGCTGGTCGATTCGGTTGTTCAGTGCCGTGCGGGCAGAGCCATACAAATGAATGCCGGTGCGGGTGTGGCGCGTCACGATGCACTCTGGTTTCTACATGCCGATACTTTGGTGCCGGCAGCAGCGGCAGATCTTATTATTGATGCACTTGACGCTGATACTGACGTGGTGCCTGCATGGGGGCGCTTTAATGTCCGATTCAGCAACACAGCAACAGTATTTTCCCTGATTGCGTGGTGCATGAATAAAAGATCCTGTATGACTGGAATTGCCACTGGAGATCAAGCGATTTTTGTGCGGAAGAGTCTTTTTCAGCAGCTCGGTGGTTTTCCTGAAATTGACTTGATGGAAGACATAGCGCTCAGCCGTTTGTTGAGACGTTTCGCTCCACCGGTTTGTCTGTCAGCGACAGTGACGACCTCCAGCCGACGATGGGAGCGGCACGGTGTGTTGCGTACGGTGTTGCTGATGTGGAAGTTGCGATTGCTGTATTTCTTTGGCGTATCACCACGCCGTTTGGCACTCATGTATCGTGGCGGGCCAGCACCGGTTGTTCGCCACCGCCTCTGAGTCGACTTAATGTCCCACCTGCTGCAAGTATTTGCCAAATACCCCGAACCCGGTACCGTAAAAACCCGCTTGATTCCCGCGCTGGGTGCTGAGCGCGCCTGTGATTTACAACGGGCTTTGCTGACAGACCTGTTAGGTCGTGTGGCCAACGTAGTTGACTGCGAGTTGTGGGGCAATGCACCCGCTGATCTTCCACATTATCAACACCTGATCCACACGTTTAGTCTGGGTTATCGTCGTCAGCCAGCCGGGGATCTCGGTCAGCGGATGGAACACGCACTCGCCAGCGGGCTGAGACGCGGTAAGGTGCCGATGTTGATTGGCGCGGATTGTCCTCTGATGTCAGCCGGAGTTGTTTTAACAATGATCGAGGCGCTGGATTCCGGGGTTGATGCGGTGTTGGTGCCAGCCTGCGACGGAGGCTACGTGGCGATTGGGCTACGTGTCAGGCATCACTCGTTGTTTCGTGGTATCGAATGGGGCGGTGATATCGTGGCAGAGCAGACACTGCTGGCAATGCGACGCTCGGGCATCAGATGTCATGTGCTGGCGCCGCTCTACGATATAGATACTGCCGAGGATCTCTCGCGGTTGGATGAATTGTCCGGTAGTCAGCAACACCGGCATGTGATGCAATGGCGCAATGGAAACTAGCTCGCAAGAAAAAGTAAGACTCGATAAATGGCTCTGGGCAGTGCGTTTTTTCAAAAGTCGCGGGCTGGCGACCGAGGCTGTGTCAGGTGGTAAGGTGCATGTAGATGGCTCGAGAGTGAAACCATCGCGGCAGATCTCTGCCGGCCAGTGTGTGGAAATCCATAAAGGGCCGTATGAATTTGTGGTTCATGTTGAGCGTCTGCTCAGCAAGCGCGTCAGTGCCAAAGAGGCAGTGCTGGCCTACCTTGAGACCCCTGAAAGTGTGCAGAAGCGAGCGCTGTTAAGTCAGCGGCTGAAAGACGACCGCCTGGCCGCTCAGGGGGAGCGGTTAGCCGGCCGGCCCAACAAACGTGAACGGCGGCAGATTCATAAGTTCAAGTCACAGGACAGCTAGCGGCCGATGCAGCAGTCCGAAGCAGTGCTGCCATTTGCCCGCTTACTGCCAGCTGTCTCGTTGTGTCTGGTGGCGTTGCACGGACGTGTCGCCCACGGCGGTACTCAACGGGATGCACACCAGGCGGTGTTTCTGTCATGTTTATTGGTAGCGAACCTGAAAATCCTCTAAAGTATCCGGTTTCGCGGCGGACGGTGCCCTAAATTGGATAATTTGCAGTCGGGTACAGACACCCTGTTTGTTCTGATGGGGGCAATCTTGGTGTTATGGATGCACGCCGGGTTTGCGTTTCTGGAAGTGGGTACTGTCCGGGAAAAAAACCAGGTAAACGCGCTGGTAAAAATTATCGGTGAATTTGGCGTCTCGACGATTGCCTATTTTTTTGTCGGCTACGGCATCGCCTATGGCAGTGATTTTTTCCAGCCAGCAGCAGTGTTGGCACAGTCCAATGGCTATGAACTAGTCAAGTTTTTCTTTCTATTGACATTTGCAGCAGCAATACCGGCAATTGTATCGGGCGGAATTGCCGAGCGGGCACGCTTCTACCCGCAATTGTTTGCTTCGCTGATCATCGTTGCGCTGGCCTATCCGTTATTCGAAGGAATGGTCTGGAACAACAAATTTGGTTTTCAGGAGGCTGTCGCGGCGATTGGCGGAGCAGAGTTTCACGACTTTGCCGGTTCGGTTGTCGTGCATGCCTTTGGCGGCTGGATCGCGCTGGGTGCCGTGATTTTACTGGGCGTGCGTAAAGGACGCTACACGTCTGAAGGGCGTGTGCTGCTGGCGCATCCTCCATCGAGTATACCGTTCCTGGCGTTGGGTGCCTGGATACTGACGGTTGGTTGGTTCGGTTTTAACGTGATGTCGGCTCAGGAGATTGGCGGCATTAGCGGATTGGTGGCACTGAACTCGTTAATGGCAATGGTCGGTGGTTTGCTTGCGGCATTGATTGTCGGAAAGAATGATCCTGGCTTTGTGCACAACGGGCCATTGGCTGGATTGGTTGCGGTCTGCGCCGGATCGGATATCATGCATCCGGTCGGATCGCTCGTGGTAGGGGCGGTTGCTGGTGCCATGTTTGTCTGGTTGTTTATGCTAACCCAAAACAGACTCAAGATAGATGATGTGCTTGGTGTCTGGCCGCTGCATGGCGTTTGTGGTGCCTGGGGGGGCGTAGCCGCTGGAATCTTTGGGTCTAAAGCCCTCGGCGGCATGGGCGGCGTAAGCCTGCTGTCGCAGGTAATCGGCACTGTGGCGGGGGTGTTGTTTGCCATGGTGACGGGCCTGGTGGTCTACGGTGTTTTAAAGGCGACGATTGGTATTAGATTAAGCGAAGAGGAAGAGTACATCGGTGCTGATCTCAGCATACATAAGGTGTCTGCCTCGCCGAACTTTGATCGGTGATTCGCCTCTTCAATCAAAAACTCCACATTTTGCAATGCGGATGGAGCGTTAGCAGGTCATGAAAAAAATAACGGCGATTATCAAGCCTTTCAAGTTGGAAGATGTCCGGGAAGAACTTTCCAAAGTCGGGGTCAAGGGCATCACTGTCACCGAGGTGAAAGGTTTCGGGCGGCAGAAAGGACATACAGAGCTTTATCGCGGCGCTGAGTACGTGATCGACTTTCTGCCGAAGGTCAAGCTCGAGGCAGTTGTAAGTAGTGACCAGCTCGACGAGTGTGTCGAGGCGATAACCAATGCAGCCAGAACCGGAAAGATCGGTGATGGGAAAATTTTCATCGAGACCGTAGATCGAGTGATTCGCATAAGGACAGGCGAAGAAGACGATCAGGCACTCTGACCGAGGCTCTGGAGATTAGTTACACCGAGAAAGGTATCAACGCTGTGCGACGGTTTGTGCACGGTATAACGTCTGGAAACAAATCGGCAAAGCCAGCCAAAGCGGCCCACGAGCCGCTGATAATTGGACGTGAGGATCACTGTGTCTCACGCAAACAGATCAGTAAAAATGCCCTCAAGGTGCTTTACCGCCTGAATGAAGCGGGTTTCGAAAGCTATCTGGTCGGCGGCGGCGTTCGGGATCTGTTGCTTGAGAAAGCCCCGAAAGATTTTGATATTTCTACTGACGCCAGTCCTGAGCAAGTCAAGGAGTTGTTCAAAAACTGCCGGTTGATCGGTCGCCGCTTTCGGCTTGCGCATGTGGTGTTTGGCAGAGATATCATTGAAGTGGCCACTTTTCGAGCGGCGCACTCCGAAGGCGACGGTGGTGTGACAGGCGAGTCCGGTCGCATAATGCGGGACAACGTGTACGGCGGAACACTGGCTGACGATGCTTACAGACGTGACTTCACTGTCAACGGTCTCTACTACGATATCAGTGATTTTTCGGTGATCGACTATTTCAATGGCGCCGATGACCTTCAACGGCGGGTTCTGCGATTCATCGGGCCGGCTAATGATCGTGTTATCGAAGATCCGGTGCGGGCACTGCGCGCTGCAAGGTTCGCAGCCAAGCTTGATTTTTCCATGGACGATGATGTCCTCGAGGCAATCCGGGCCGAGCGGCATCGACTGTCCGATATTCCTCCGGCACGCCTCTTTGAAGAAGCATTGAAGCTTTTTCAGTCCGGCCACGGCACGCAGAGTTTTGCCCGGCTTCGCGAACTTGACATGCTTGCCTATTTGTTTCCGCTGACAGATGCACGCTTGAAAAGCGGTGATGCCTACACAGAAAAACTGACTGAACTTGCACTGGCTAATACCGATCGTCGCATCCACAACGAGATGCCAGTGACGCCCGCGTTCATTTATGCAGTGATGTTGTGGCCTGATGTAGCTGAGCGGGCGGCCATGTATGAAAAAGAAGAGAGCCTTCCACCAGTACCTGCCATCCACCGGGCAGCCGACGATCTGATTCCGCAGCAATTGGCCGCTACGTCTTTGCCAAAGCGCTTTTCCGTGCCGATGCGGGAGATCTGGACCTTGCAGCCCCGGTTGCGTAAGACCCGGGGTAAACGGGCCATGCAACTGATTGGTAATCCGAGATTTCGTGCCGCCTACGATTTTCTGCTACTACGCTGCGAGGCCGGCGAAGAAGATCTGGCGCCGTTGTGTGAAACCTGGGAAAAACTGCAACAGCATCCAGAGGCTCAAGCGGCCATTGAAGCTGCCCGACAAGCGCCAAGACCCTCACGCCGAAAGCGACCACCAAGACGCAGAAAGCAATCCACCTGATCACAGGGTTTATACACTATGTTGTGATTTGATTGCCCGGATTACCTACTTGTGGGATTTGTGAAATGTTGTCTTGTGTGTGCCAGACTGCGGATCACCACTTCAAGAGAACCCGCAAATGGTTAGCTCCAGCACTGCCGCCCGATTACGCTACATCGCTGTCGAGGGACCGATCGGTGTCGGCAAAACAACACTCGCACGCCGTCTGGCTCAGTCACTCGATGCACAGTTGGTGAGTGAAAATCCGGCCGGAAATCCCTTTCTGACTGAGTTTTACCGGAATCCAAAGCAATACGCACTTCCAGCACAGCTGCATTTTCTGATGTCCCGTCGAGCATCGATGTGCGAGATGGCAAAATCCGCAGGATCAAGCGCCTGGGTGGCTGATTTTTTATTCGACAAAGACAAGCTATTTGCCAGCCTCACCCTGGATGAAAAACAATTCGCGTTGTACCAATCAATCGCCAGTGAATTATCGTTCGATTTGCTGGTGCCGGACCTTGTCGTGTATCTTCAGGCATCATCTGACGTACTGTTTGATCGAATCGAAAAGCGTGGAAAGTTGTCTGAGCAATCGATAGCAAGTAGCTATCTGTCGCGTCTGCAAAATGCCTATAAGGAGTATTTTCATGACTACTGCGACACATCTGTATTAATTGTTAACGCGACAGAGATTGATTTTGCCGACAACGAAGGCGACTATGCGGGGTTGCTGGAACAGATAATGGCTGTCAAAGCGGGTAGACACTATTTCAATCCCAGTCCTGTAATCGCCTAGATGTAATAGACAGTCACGTTGATAGAAGGAGAAAGAATTGGCTGACACACAAATACTTCGAGTGGGAATGCTTGAAGATGATGTAGACCAAGCCAATCGTGCCAGTGGCTGGATCACTGAGCGCGGTCACCATTGCGAAGTATTTCACGAGCCCGAAATGTTTCAACGGGCATTTCGTAAGTCCAGCTACGATGTTGTGACGCTGGACTGGAACTTACCAGATGCAACCGGGCTGGAAATTTTGAAATGGTTGCGCCAGAGCCTGGTAAGCGATGTGCCGGTAATTTTCATCACCGCCAGGCAGGGAGAGTCAGATATCGTAGCGGCACTGGAAAGTGGCGCAGACGACTATCTGGTTAAACCTGTCAGACAGTTTGAGTTACTGGCTCGCATTGGCGCACTGGCGCGTCGCGCTCAGCCTGAAACTGAAATTCTAGAGTACGAGCCCTATAAGTTTGACACCAGCAACCGGCATTTAACCGTCAGCGGTGAGCCCGTGAGGTTGACTGAAAAAGAATACGATCTTGCGTTGTTCCTGTTCCGTAATCGCGGCAGGGTGCTTTCACGACAGCATCTGTTGACTTCGGTATGGGGAACCTCTGCTGAACTGAACACGCGCACTGTTGACACCCACGCCAGTCGGTTGCGAAAAAAATTAGGTCTTTCTGCAACTGAAAAATGGAAATTAACATCTATCTATCAGCACGGTTATAGACTGGAAGAACACACCAGCCACGCAACAAGCTGATATCACTGGTCGTATAGTAAGC
>CALKXD010000050.1 GCA_938003855.1 uncultured Granulosicoccaceae bacterium
GGGAAACCCGCAGCGTCAGCAAGGCCAAGCCCCACAAGGGAAACCCGCAGCGTCAGCAAGGCCAAGCCCCACAAGGGAAACCCGCAGCGTCAGCAAGGCCAAGCCCGACAGGCAGGAACCCTCGCCAATTCGATTGCCACATAACTCAACAATCAAACATAACTATATACATCCCCGCACCAAACACCACAGGCAGTGAACCGCCTCATCTGAACTCGCAATCCCACCATCCACGCGTAGCCGACCTACATGACCACATGCAGTAGCTTTTCGCTGAAGCAAACTCCCCGGGTGCGAAATCAAATCTAGAGCACCTTCTCACGTAGCCGAGTCAAAGCAAGCGTTACGTGCATCTATCTAGTCTTTAGCGCATCTTCCGACTACCAATAGTAATCGACAAGGCATGTCGCGAATGGCGTGCTTATCGAAAGATCTTGTTTCAATGGTTCCGACGTTTGTAGCAACAGCTACTGTCGGTTCGGCCTTGCTGACGCTGCGGGTTTCCATCCTGTGCGAGGCGCTGCGATAGGCGCGGGGGTGCATTGTGTGTCAGGCGTGTAGTCGATGTGATGGTTGATTTATCTTGTTTCAATGGTCCCGACGTTTGTAGCAACCGCTACTGTCGGTTCGGCCTTGCTGACGCTGCGGGTTTCCACACTGTGGGAAGTGCTGCGATGTGGGCAAGTTACTGCGAAGGAGTGGACGGTCGCTTAGTCGCAGTCCGGTTCAACTAGCCTGTCAATATCAGTAAATCCGCGTGCAGGCATTCTGTATCAGCCTATACCGGTGATACAGACCGGCCACGTTACTTAATCATGCTGCGGATCAAGAAGCGCAAGCGTGTCCAGCAACTGTTCATACTTCTCCTCACCGAGTTTCTTCTTCAGCGCTTTGACAATCAACGCTGCCTGTTGCGCTTTGTCGTCGATGATCTGCTGCCCGGCCGCCGTCAGTGCAATAGTCTGTCGACGTTTGTCGGTGTCATCGCGGGATAAGGTGATCAAGCCTTTTTCCCCCATTGTTTTTGCTATCCGGGTCAGACTTGGAAACAGCAAACAGGCTCGATTGGCGAGAGTGGAAGAATTCTGCGGGCCGTACTCAGCCAGTACACGCAGTACGCGCCACTGTTGCTCGGTGATGCCGGTTTCGGCCAGCATTTCACGGATTGGCGGCATGATGCTTTCGCGTGCACGGATCAATGCTATCGGGAGTGATCGTGCAGTCGATGGCAACTTTGAGGTCATGTGGCAGTTGTTACTGTAAGGCTAAACACAATTCTAGCACTTGCGACTCGCCGCTGAGCGCTTGACAATAGAGCCGTATTTTATTTAACATGTTAAATTAATGTCAATATTCATCGGCAGCGTAATAGGCCGTGCTTGCTTGATCGGGTCAAGGCGGCAACGGTGCATGGCACCTTTACCGGTACCAGCACACTTTAACGGCGTTCGGTAGCAATGGTATCGGGTCGGCATCGCGGCCACCGATTACACAGGCACGTTACAGAAATCAGGAGCCCCGCAAACCGTGAGCGCACTAGAACAGAACCTCGACAAACTAAACGGCTATCTGGCCGCTTTCAAAGCCACAGGCATTCCGAACCGCATTGCCGGTAACGACACAGCAGGCGGTGGTGGCGTTTTCCAGTCGACGTCGCCCATCGACAAGAGCGTAATCTGCGATGTCGCCCACGGCACCGCCGGCGACATTGACACCGCCGCTAAAGCTGCCGCTGACGCTTTCCCCGAGTGGCGGAATATGCCGGCAACCCAACGCCGCAAGATCCTGATCAAAGTAGCAGAAGGCATTGAAGCCCGCGCCGAAGAGATTGCACTGTGCGAGTGCTGGGATACCGGTCAGGCCTATCGGTTTATGTCGAAAGCTGCATTGCGTGGCGCCGAGAACTTCCGCTATTTCGCCGATCAGGTCGTGCAGGCACGCGACGGACAACACCTCAAGTCGCCGACACTAATGAACGTCACCAGTCGGGTGCCAATTGGCCCGGTAGGTGTTATTACGCCGTGGAACACGCCGTTCATGCTCTCGACCTGGAAGATTGCACCGGCACTGGCGTCAGGCTGTACAGTAGTACACAAGCCTGCTGAATCATCACCGCTGACCGCACGCCTGCTTATCGAGATTGCCGAACAAGCAGGCCTACCCCCCGGGGTATTAAACGCCGTTAACGGCTTTGGTGAAGAGGCCGGTAAAGCTCTCTGTGAGCATCCGCTGATTAAAGCGATTGCATTTGTCGGCGAAAGCCGTACCGGCAGCCTGATCACCAAACAAGGCGCCGATACACTGAAGCGAAACCATCTGGAACTGGGCGGCAAGAACCCGGTTATTGTCTTTGACGATGCCGACCTTGAGCGCGCGCTGGATGCTGTGATCTTCATGATCTACTCGATTAACGGTGAACGCTGTACGTCATCTTCGAGACTGCTGGTGCAGGACACCATACAACAGGAGTTCGAGGCCAGGCTGATTGAACGTGTCAAAAATATCAAAGTCGGGCACCCGCTTGACCCTGCCACCGAAGTAGGACCGCTGATTAACGAAGAGCACTACAACAAGGTCACCAGTTACTTCAAAATTGCTAAAGAAGATAATGCAACAATTGCCGCCGGTGGCGAGCCGATCGGCGATCAAGGCTATTTCGTACAGCCGACGCTGTTTACCAACGCCAACAACCAGATGCGCGTTGCCCGTGAAGAGATTTTCGGACCCGTGCTGACGTCAATCCCGTTCACCACCGAAGAACAAGCCTTAAGCATCGCGAACGACACCAACTACGGACTGACCGGGTATGTCTGGACCAACGACCTGACACGTGCACTGCGGTTCACTGATGCCTTAGAGGCCGGTATGATCTGGGTTAACTCAGAGAATGTACGACACCTGCCTACGCCATTCGGTGGCGTTAAGTCCAGCGGTATCGGCCGTGACGGCGGTGATTGGTCCTTTGAGTTTTACATGGAGCAAAAGCATATCGGCTTTGCTACCGGCCAGCACAAGATCACGCGCCTCGGTGCTCAGTAGGAGACTCATCATGCCTGTACCTGCCCCGAACCTGTACCCCGATTTCAACACCATTCGGTTATCACATGCCTGCCTCAATGTAAAAGATCTGGCTGCATCGAAAAAATTCTATACTGAAATTCTTGGCCTGCAGGTCACCGACGAAAACGACAACCACATCTATCTGCGGGCGATGGAAGAGCGCGGTCATCACTGCGTCGTGCTGCAAAAGTCAGATCAGCCAGGCACCGTTGAAGTCATGGGCTTCAAAACATTTGACGAGCAAGACCTCGACAAGGCTGACGCATATTTTAAGGCAAAAGGCCGGCCGACCCAATGGGTTGAGCGTGCCCACCAGGGCCGCACGCTGATGACGTCGGATAACATGGGTATTCCGATAGAGTTCTATCACAAAATGGATCGCCTTGAACCGATCCATCAGCAGTACGCGCTGTATCGTGGCGTAAAGCCGTTGCGTATAGATCACTTCAACTGCTTCTCTACCGACGTTGACGCCTCCGTGGCGTTTTACAGTGACTTCGGGTTTCGCGTTACCGAATACACCGAAGATGCCGAGAGTAAAAAGCTCTGGGCGGCGTGGATGCATCGCAAAGGCGGCGTCCATGATATGGCATTCACTAACGGCAATGGACCGCGAATGCACCATATAGCGTTCTGGGTACCGACCCCGCTGAATATCATTGATCTGCTGGATCTTATGTCAACTACAGGCTATGTCGACAACATTGAACGTGGACCGGGACGCCACGGCATCTCCAATGCATTTTTTCTCTATATACTTGATCCCGACGGACACCGCATCGAGATATACTGCTCTGACTACCAGACCGTTGACCCGGATATGGAGCCGATCAAATGGGATCTTAAAGATCCGCAGCGACAGACGCTCTGGGGTGCGGCAGCGCCACGTAGCTGGTTTGAGCATGGAACCAATTTTGTAGGGGTCGAGCCGCAGGATTCACTGATGGCGGCAAGCCCTATAATCGCGCCCTGATACAAAGTTACGGCAGATTTTCAACAGTGCCAAACAGGGGGCGATAGTACGGTGTGGTTCACACAGGCTTTGATGGCATAGAGGAATGACGATAGGCGTTGGTGTTCTGTCGGGCCCGAAAAAAACCGACAGCCACTCACTGATTATCGTCACTATACAACCATTAATGCCATGGCACTGGTGGCCACATCCCGGGTTTGAGGAACTCTGGCGACGCAGCACAAGCCATGTACTCCAACTGGCTGCAGAACTTCGGTTCACGGTGGTTGATACCCCACTGAAACACGGTGATACCTGTGAAAGGCGTCACCATCTGCGACGTTGCTGGTGATTTGTTATTTGATGGTATTCGTTGCAGGTTGCCCAGCCCTATCTGATGCGACTTGCGCTAGGCGCAGCAGGCAGTGTTTCGTATTGAAGCAATAGAGTACTGCATAAGCTGGATCAGATTGGCGTGCGACAACCGCGTGGCGGGATCGCACACGCCCGGGTCTGGCTGCGGTTTGCCACAACCTGTGCTCCAGTCATTCGACCCTTGTGATCGGGAGTACTGATCACGCCGTAATGATAAAGGCAAGTCTGTCGGTACCCATTCAAACTGAAATCGCGAGGCAGTCAAAAGGCCGTTCTTTCTCTGGCAGCGTGATTGCCTCGATCCGTGCCGCCACCGCAAAGCAGGCCATCCTCTGTGCCGCGCTAACAGTACTGACCGTGTCGGACAACTAAAGCGTCAAACAATGATTTCGCAGATATTGACCGGGCCAGCCTACATTCGGGACGCGATGCACAACGCAATCATTATCATCGAGCCAGTTTACCCGACCCGGTGATAACAAAGCAGTCAGGCCGATTTAGCTAGTGCCTACCCAGAAACAGGGCGTCGCGAGGATCATTCAGGTGCGTGAGATTTTGCCTACCACAGGTAGGCGCTTAGTTGTTCTTAAGTAACTACCTGTGGTCGGCAAAAGAGTGCGTGCCTGACTGGTACGCCGAAGCGCTTGTTTCTGGATGGGCATTAGCTAGATTGTATTACCATTCCCCGGGCAGGCTTATCGTGCGCGATGGTGAATTGCATGCCATCCAGCAGTTCGGCCAGATCCGGACGGGCAGAAGGGCCGTTGGAAATAGCCGCTATCTGAACGGTGTTGTCAGGGCGGATACAGAACACCGCCGGCTCCGCGAACCTTCGGTCCGTCTCGTCAGGGGTGAGCGGATCACTGATGTATAAGCCCAGGCGCTCCATGTCTGATTCAGCAAGTTCGCAGGCAACATCGAAAGTCCAGCCAAACTCTGTTACATCGCTGTTCGCTTTTTCAAGGGAGTCTGCAGACACTGCTAATATGCCGAACCCGGACTCACGCCACTGAGACTGCATGCCCTGCAGAATGTTCAGGTATTTCTTGCACCTGCCACAGTGCTTGCCACGATAAACGATCAGCAGAAACCACCCATCAGTGGTACCGCTGAAATGCAGCGCGGAACCGTCGAGACGTTTCGCCTCGAAAGCCGGCAATGATTTTCCGGCATCAGGTTTTTTATTTACGGTCACAGCAGATCCTTTTTGTTTAAAAAATTGCAGATTGACAATGATAACCCGCAAATATTCGTAATGCTCACAAAGACCGGTTTACAGTTTAGAAGTATTGGTTTCATGGTCTACCATGCTTTGCAGCAAATACGACGGAATTGCATCGCGACAGGCTGATTAGAGGAATTGCATCGGGGAATTGCATCGGGACAGGCTGATTAGAGGGAATTGCATCGGGACAGGCTGATTAGAGCGTTCTATCAGCGTTCTATCAGAGCGTTCTATCAGGACAGGCAGGGTAATTTTAGCGGGACAGCGTTCTACCAGAGCGTTCTACCAGGACAGGCAGCGTTCTACCAGAAGCGTTCTACCAGGACAGGCAGGGTAATTTTATCGGGACAGGGTAATTTTAGCGGAATTTTAGCGGGACAGGCAGAATTCTAAGTTCCATCGGGACAGGCAGAGTGAGCTACCGAGGGGAAACATGGATGCCACGGCTATGTCAAGTGATGAGACACGGTTAGGGCGATTATTTTTGCGCCTTAGTTGTGATCGGGCTGTTACAACCAACGTCAACCGGGCCAGATCGTGCCGAGTGAAATAGACAAGCACAGGAAACAAAAATACGGCTTCGAACTATGTCGGAGACTTTGTGTCTCGACGGGGCTTGATGAAACCCGACCCGATCACCTAAAACACTGTAGTGAGTTTGTCAGCCATTGCCCGTGAAGCGTCAGCAACATTCTGACCATGGCACTTCACAGAGCGGACAAGCCCATCTTCGAAGAAACAAAGAGTCACCACCGATTGACACCAAAACCAAAGAAAGAGCAAATATCTTGAAATACCGTCGCCAAAAACGAAGCTACCCCCCTGATCTCGAAGCAATGGCCGCACTTGATTAAATTATTCTCCAGTTGCATCGCAATACT
>CALKXD010000051.1 GCA_938003855.1 uncultured Granulosicoccaceae bacterium
GTTTGATTGTTGAGTTATGTGGCAATCGAATTGGCGAGGGTTTCTGCCTGTGGGGCTGGCCTTGCTGACGCTGCGGATTTCCCTTGTGGGGCTTGGCCTTGCTGACGCTGCGGGTTTCCCTTGTGGGGCTTGGGCTTGCTGACGCTGCGGGTTTTCCTTGTGGGGCTTGGCCTTGCTGACGCTGCGGGTTTTCCTTGTGGGGGCTGGCCTTGCTGACGCTGCGGGTTTCCTGTGGGGTTGGGCTTGCTGACGTTGTGGGTTTACTGATGCGCGACTGTCAATGCTTTGGTTGTGGATTGATTGGTGGGGTCAGTGGGGTTGGGGTATTAGCGCGACGCGGCCGGCGTTGCTTAACAGCCAGCATTTACTGCCTTCGAAGACTGCTGTGGTGAGTTGGCTGCCATAACCGGCGCCGGTGTCCAGGTTTACGCGGTTGCCGTAATGTCTTGCTTCAGCGACGGGGGTGTGGCCATGGACTACCAGCCAGGGGTGCTGGCGGGTGTCGTTTAAAAATTCCTGCCTGATCCAGATTAGATCGTTTTTGTTTTGTTGCTCGAATGGGATGCCGGGGCGAATGCCTGCATGCACAAAGAGAAGTTCTTCGAGCTGAAGCGAGTATGTCAGGGAATGCAGGAACTGTACGTGCTCGTCGGGTACGGCTGCACGTGCGCGCTGGTGAATGTTGCTTAGAGGCTCGCCGTCTGCCACGTCAACGCCGTATGAGGCAAGCGTCGCGACACCACCTAGCCTGCGGTGGAGCCAGTGAAAATCTCGGCTGAGTCTGGGGTCGGTGCGCGGGGTGTCTTCCATGAACATCGCGAACATGCGGTCATGGTTGCCAAGCAGGTAATGATAGTTTCGACCTGCGGCTCGCGCTTCGATTAAATAGTCTATAACCGCCCTGCTCTGCGGACCACGGTCGATGTAGTCTCCTAGAAAAACAACGCGGGCATCTGCCCCGCTATCGCGTTCAATCCTGCTGACGGCATCTTTGAGCATATCGAGTTCACCGTGAATGTCTCCGATGGCGTAAATTCTTTGGTTCATTTTATCTCTTGAAGTTAAGACGCCGGGGACGCTTCATGTTGGCGCTCCGGTGGTGCGCACGTCGGGTGCTGCAATTACAAGGCGTTTTCTGTGCCTGAACAACGTACGCGGGCTTCAGACCGGCTTGAATGCTACGCCAATCGGTTACCACGATGAGGCCGCGCGCTGTCAGTGACATTGATTTTTATTATCCGCTCCCTGATCAGGTACCTATCGATCAGCAACTGTTGTTTTTGGAAGCGCGATCACTGTAGCAATGTTCAGCCTATCACCCTGACCATCATGCCGCCTGTTGGTTCCGGGAACCGTGGATTCGGACGAAGGCAGCGACGTATTGAGTAGCGCTTCAGTCTATAGCGGCTCCATTGCTGCAAAGGCGCACCCTGTCAGAGGACTCTGTCAATCACGGCCTGTAGCAACACTCACTTAAGCTTCTGTCGCATGCGGTGCAGTTCATCGATACGTAAATTCGTCAGTCGGGTTTTGCATTGAGCGACGATCATCGGGTGGAAGGGCTTGTCCTTTATGCGTTTGTTTTCGGCGACACACTGGTTATCGCGATAAGATTCAAAGGCATTTTGAGCATCCATCAATGCGCTGGCATCGCCATACGCACGCTGGTGTTTTGTGTGCAGGATTTTAAGCACTTTTGCAAGATTGATCTCGGCCTGACGGAAGTCTCCGGCGGCACAGTAGTTCTTGCCGTCAGGGGGTAGATTGCTGCGCTCTCCGCACTCCCACTTCCTTGCGTCAACTGAAGTTGCCAACAACGCTGTGAGAGCAACGGCTAACAGGCGGGTCGATGGTTTTACTGGTAGCTTCACACTTAAATGACCTGGTGGTGGTTTGGCAAACTGCATGCGCTGATGTTACAGGACATAGTCTCGCGGTTGTCGGAGCCTTGTCTGGGAAGACCTGCCTGTACAACACAGGGAGTCAGACCGTACCGTAAATAAGGTAACATTTTTCTTCACCACAACCACACCCTGTGCGTTAGATCACCGACGCGGCGGCTTCATCAATGAGGCACTGATCACCTCTGCATCACCGTTGGCAAACCTAAGCTGCACAGCCTTGCGAGAACGAGCCCGCTATTGCCTGCACCGGCCTCGTCATTGTTGGTGGCGAGTGATTCCTTTCGAAATCGACGCGCTTCGCTGGTTTGTTTCTCGTCGGTACGTAATCCGGTGGAGACAACAATAACCTGCATTACCGCTGATTCTTACCATCGTGCGGCAAACTATCGGTCTGGTTGCACCGGGTACCTGCATCGCGTTACATCAGCGATGCCGCTGCTTCGTCGATAAGTTGCTGAACTTCATCAGCGTCGCCATTGGTGTGCGCCAATAGCAGCACAAGCTTGGCAAGAAAAAGCTCGCTGTTGCTTTCGCCAACCTGGTCAATTTTGCAGGCGAGCGCTTCGTAGGTTCTTTCGAGGTCGGGGTGCTTCATTGGACTGGCTCCTGCTGAAACGTAACCCGGTGGTAGGCGTCGATAACCTGCGTCGCCGTTGATTGATACCACCGCGCGGCGATGTGCATGTCGGGTCGCACCAGATATACGCTGTGACTGCCGGCGGCAAAATTAGCTGCCACGGAGTCGGATAACGTCAGCACCTGCAGCGCGGTGTCTCTGCCACGGGCCGCGGTGATTTCTGCTGCCGTGTCGGGACTGAAACACAGTGCCGTGAATCCCTGCCCCAGACAATCCGATAAATAGCCGTCTGCAAGTTTGGCGTCGGGCATGACAGCACCTGCAGCCGGGCCTGCCGTAAATGCTGTGTCGTCCGGCTCAACCGCCGGGCTCTCGCTATAGGTGAACGCGGTCATCTGCCGGGGGTTGGCAAGCTCCCCGGCAAACGGCTTGCTCAGTGCCAGTGACAATGCTGCATCTCGCATCAGCCGCCAGCCGTGTGTATTAGGAGTCATGAAGCGCGCACTTTTGGAGGCGTTGGCAAAGACATCAAGGGTCGCACCTCGACGCTCCGGCGTATAGCTGTCGAGTAAGCCGGTGCCGGCTTTGCCATTAATGACCCAGCCCAGCTTCCAGCCGATATTGGCCGCGTCAGCCAGTCCGTTGTTGAGCCCGCGTACTCCGAAGATCGGTACGATATGAGCGCTGTCGCCAACGAAAAATACCGCCCCGTCGCGATAGTCGTCCAGTGCCAGCGTGTTGGCCGTGTAAACGCTCCACCACTCAAGCTCCCATGGTCCGGTGAAGTCCAGCTCTTCAAGTACGGCCGATACGCTATCTCTGACAGTCTGCTCCTGCAGCGCTTCATCGGTGCTTTCATCGTCCTTCAGTTGATAATCAATACGCCAGATGTTATCCGGTTGCTTGTGAATCAGCACCGTGCCGCCGGGCCGGCAGGCCGGGTCAAACAGCGCCCGTCGAATGGTGGGGTAATCGTGGTGCATCTGGATGTCAGCGATTACGTAGCGTCCCTCGAAATTCTCGCCTTTGAGCTGCTGTCCGCGCATCTTGCGCAGCGGGCTGTGCGCACCGTCGCAGGCCAGTACCCAGTCTGCCGCAAGGTGATAGTGCCCGGCAGGGTCTTGAATGTTCAGTCGGGTGCTGCCGGTCAACGAATCGTCAAGGCCGGTAACCTCTGTTTGCCAGCGGCTTTCAATCAGCGGGTTGGCGACAACCGCCTGCCAGAGAAACTGCTCGATGTATTGCTGCTGCAGGTTGTACATCGGCCGATACTTCTCGCCCGGGCTGTCCGCCATCTGGAACTCGAGAATCTGCTGCCCGCGGTAGAAGGTGCGTCCGGTGGTCCAGCCAAGTGCTTTTTCCAGAAACGGTTTAATCGCGCCCAGCTGCTCAAGAATGTAATAGCTGGGGCGGGCTACGCAGATTGCCCGACTGCCGTCATTGAAGGTAGGCTTTTTATCCAGCAGGACAGAGCAAACACCCTCTCTGGCAAGCGCAAGTGCCGCTGTCATGCCAATCGGGCCGGCACCGACAATCGCCACCGGCGTGTGTGGACGTGAATTTCGTTCAGTGGCCAACGGGGGCTGGAAATGTGGATAGTCGAAGTAGAGTGAATCAGTATCGCTGCGGCCTGCGGGTCTCACTCAGAGCTCCTGGTGGATAGAATCGTGCGGGAGAGTGTACTGCATAGCCGGCGGATAGCGTATTGATGATCAACGGTTTCGCGGTGGGTCTTCGACGGGTGTTTTCCGGTTCGTGTATCGCGATGGTGCACAGACCGTGTCAGTCGCGGCCGTGACCGCCCACGGACGCGCCTGGTCCGAATTCAATAGTCAGGCGGTAGCTTTTGTCACGCTGTCTTCAACGCATGTTATTCGGATACGGCTCCTGAACATTGCATTGATCAGATAGCATCTGGCTTGTAAGTGCCCTGGTGGCTACCAGTGGGGATACGGATGCAGGCCTGGCGATCGGCCTTGTGTCAGCAAGGTGTCCACCCCGCGGCAGTACCCGCCGTGGCCGCGCGAACCCGGTCCGGTGGTTTACCCGATGCAATCAGACACCAAAAATGCGATTATAACGACGGGTGCCAATGGTGTCGGGGGGAAATCGGGACAAATAGTACGCCACAGATGGCTGTCTGGTTGTTATCATCGGCACTGACATCGGGTTGGCGAGTGGCCGACAAGCGCTTGATGTGCCACAGCGAAACATTTATCCGCTGACATTTATCCGCTAAAGGGTCGAGCAACTAAGTCTGCAGCGCGCATCGTGTCTGCTTCACACTGAAATACCCAAGGCTACGTCGACGGAGAGACAGTTTTTGTAATTGACGCTATTTTGGACTGCACATGGCACGTTCATGAAATCAGTTCGTTGGTTTAATCAATAGTTTTTTATAACGCTTTATACCTGGAGGTTAGGAATGCAAGACAATTCTAGACGCAAATTTCTCGGGCAGGCCGGTGCCGTAGCCGCCACCTCGGTTATCGCCGCAACACCTGCAATAGCGCAAGAGCCTATTCGATGGCGCTTTCAAACCTATGCCGGCGCCGCACTTGGAGAGCATGTCACCAAACCGGTGATCGATGCGATCAATAAAGCCGCAAAGGGTGAACTCGAAATAGAACTCTTCTATGCGGACCAGATTGTACCCACCGGTGAATTATTCCAGGCCTTGCAGCGCGGCACCATCGATGGCGTACACTCCGATGATGACTCCATGGCGTCACCAACGCCGGTTCGCCAGTTTGGCGGCTATTTCCCAATGGCCACACGCCACGCACTGGATGTACCAGTCCTGTTCCGCCAATACGGCCTGGGCGAAATCTGGAGCGCCGAATACGAAAAAGTCGGCGTTAAGTGGTTATCTGCTGCGGGTCAGGATCCCTGTAACTTCAACACCAAAAAACCCATTCGTTCACTGAAAGATCTGGACGGACTGCGTCTGTACACATTCCCGACTGCCGGTGCGTTCCTCAGCCGCTTTGGCGTTGTGCCGGTGAATATTCCCTATGAAGATGCCGAAGTCGCGGTGCAAACCGGTGAACTGGACGGTATGGCGTGGTCAGGCATCACAGAAGACTACACCGTCGGTTGGGCTGATGTGACTGACTACTTTACCTCAAACAATATTTCCGGCGCCTGGATCGGTTCGTTTTTTATCAATGAGAAAGCCTGGGCCGATCTGCCGGAACACCTGCAGGCTCTGGTAATGGCAGCCGTAGAGAGCGGCCATCATTATCGCAACCAATGGTACTGGGGCGGTGAGGCAAGCCTGCGCGCCAGTGGTGACAAACTCGAGCTGACATCAGTGCCGCAGGAAGAATGGGCACAGGTTGAAGACGCCGCCGCCGAGTTCTGGAGCGAAGTCGCAGAGCAAGGTGAAATCGAAGAGAAACTGGTGGGGATTTTTCGCGAATACCGGAAAACCATTAACTCAGCCGGATTTCCATACAGCCGCAGTTAGCCACGGCTTTTGCTAAAACGGGTCAGCCGTCCGGCTGACCCGCATGTACAAACTTAAAAAAAACCAAAGAAATATAAATGTACATACTCGGGTGCTATGTACGCTTGGTGGAGCGTTTCAACTACCGCGTCGGCCGGTTCGCGATGTACCTCATCTTTGCGATGATGGGGGTGTTGTTGTGGTCGTCCATCACCAAGGTCGCCCCGTTTATGCGCCCGTCGCTGTGGACGCTGGAAGTCGCCCAGTTCCTGATGGTCGGCTATTACATACTCGGCGGGCCCTATTCTATACAGCTCGACTCCAACGTCCGAATGGACCTTGCCTATGGTGTACTAAGCCGCAAGGGCAAGGCGATGGTTGATGCGTTCACCATACTGTTTCTGGTCGTCTATCTGGGATTTCTGATGGTCGGTGCGTTGAATTCGTTCTCTTACTCGCTGGGCAATTTCCGCGAGGACGCAGTACCTTTTCTGGCGGGTGTGGTCGGAGCATTTTTTACCGGTGGCTTTGACGGTGTGGCATCGGAGATCGGAGTCATCGAGCGTTCACGTTCTATCTGGCGTCCACCGATGTGGCCGGTCAAGCTGCTGATGATTTTCGGCATTCTACTGATGCTGCTGCAGGCAACGGCAGAATTCATCAAAGATATCGCGCGTATCCAAACCGGGCTCGACGATCCATTCGACACAGCGCCGAAACATAGAGATTTAAACTAGTGTCTTTCGAAGCCATCGCTGTGCTTATGTTCTCGTCGATGATGATTCTGCTCATCACCGGGCAACGCGTTTTTGCGGCTATCGGGTTTGTTGCAGCTGTCTCGGCGTTTTTCCTGTGGGGAACCGGCGGCTCTGATATACCGTTTTCCGCAGCAATTAAGCTGATGAACTGGTACCCCCTGCTGACCCTGCCTATGTTTATATTCATGGGCTTTGTGATGTCTGAAAGCGGCATCGCCGACGACCTCTACAAAATGTTTCACGTCTGGATGGGGTCAGTTAACGGCGGCCTGGCCATTGGCACCATTGGGCTTATGGTACTGATCTCTGCGATGAACGGACTCAGCGTGGCGGGTATGGCTATTGGTGCCACCATCGCGCTGCCAGAACTCTTAAAAAGAAATTACGACAAACTGATGGTAACCGGTGTCATACAGGCCGGCTCCTCTCTGGGTATATTGGTGCCGCCATCGGTGGTGCTGGTGCTCTACGCCATGATAGCCCGCCAGCCGGTTGGCCAGTTGTGGCTCGCGGGCGTCTTTCCCGGCCTGATGATGGCATTACTGTTTGTTCTGTACATTGGCATTCGTTGTCGCATACAGCCACATCTGGGCCCGCCCCTGTCCGAGGAGGATCGTGACATTCCCCGCGCAGAGAAGTTTCGTTTGCTGCGCGCAGGAATACTGCCGTTTGTGATTTTTTTCGCCATGATGATACCGTTTGTCAAAGGCTGGACATCACTGGTAGAAAGCTCTGCCATCGGGGCGATGACAGCGTTTGTCTCGGCAATCCTCAAAGGCCGCATGACCCGACAGGTGTTTGAAAAATCGGTGCGATCGACGCTCGGTGTGTCGTGCATGTTTATGTGGATCATACTCGCGGCGCTGGCGTTCGGCGCTGTGTTTGACGGCCTGGGAGCGGTCAAAGCAATAGAGAATCTGTTCGTCGGCGAATGGGGTCTTAACCCTTGGGTGATACTGGTTCTTATGCAGCTGAGTTTTCTGCTGATGGGAACCTTCCTCGATGACACAGCGATGCTGGTGATTGTTGCACCGCTGTACATACCACTGGTGGGAGCGCTGGGCTTCGACCTGATTTGGTACGGGGTGCTCTATACCATCACCTGCCAGATTGCCTACATGACGCCTCCCTTCGGTTACAACTTGTTTTTGATGCGAGCCATGGCCCCACCTGAAATTACCATTGTCGATATCTACCGCTCGATTGTGCCTTTTGTGCTGGTGATGGTGGTCGCGCTGCTTCTGGTTGGTGTGTTTCCACAGATAGCCTTGTGGTTGCCCAATTACGTTTATGGCAACTAGTAAATCGGGGGTTGATTTGCATCGACGTATATCGGTGATGCGATCACTGCAGCGCCGTAAGATCGCTCACCGGCCATTGCGGTCTACCCGGGAATGCCGTACCCGCGCGACAGTACACCGCACAGGCCTTATCCTGTTACTGTCGCTGTGATACCGGCATCGAGTGTATCTTCCAGATGAGACGTTTTTTTTAATAACCAGACACCACACCGGCTGTATCAATTGGCTGTGAGTGCGCCCTAACCACTGTGCAGGTTTACCAATGAGTGATGTATTAACGATTGACGTGGAAGACGGTATCGCTGTTCTGACCATGAATCGCCCCGAAAAACGCAATGCCATGTGTGATGAGCTATTGCATAAAATCGACTCTTTTTTTGCAAACCCGCCGGAGGATGTCAGGGTCGCTGTGTTGACCGGCACGGCCGGGCATTTTTGCTCCGGACTCGATCTCAGTGAGCACGTGTCGCGTGATGCGGAAGGCACTATGCGATACTCCCGCGGCTGGCATCAGGTGATGGATCGCATTCAGTTTGGTGGTCTGCCGGTGGTGTCAGCGCTGTTTGGCGCTGTAATTGGCGGTGGGCTGGAGTTGGCAGCCGCCACTCACGTGCGGGTTGCCGAATCGTCAGCGATTTTTCAACTGCCGGAGGGGCGGCGCGGTATCTTTGTCGGCGGCGGCGCGTCAGTGCGCGTGGGCCGTATTCTCGGGGCAGACCGGATGATCGAAATGATGCTGACCGGCCGCAAGTTCGGTGCCGACGAAGGTGTATCACTGGGCCTTGCTCACTATGCGGTCGCCGACAACGAAGCACTGCCAATGGCGAAAGATCTTGCCCGCAAGATCGCCTCGAATGCGCCCTTATCCAATTACATCATGATCCAGGCGCTGGCGCGTATCGAAGATATGTCAAAGGCCGATGGATTATTCACCGAGAGTATGTGTGCGGCAATTGCGCAAACCAGCCCGGACGCTATAGAGGGCCTGAAATCGTTTCTGGAGAAGCGCAACCCGGAATTTCGTTAATGCTGTACAGGCACACACCCCGGACCTGCCGCGCGGAACAGGCACGGGGGTTTACTGTGCCACAAACAAGGCGCATAGATGTCTATACGCCTTTGTGTGGAATTAATTTTTAACGTCAACAACCCCCTGCAACGCTTGTGGTTACTTGCCGCTGTGCTGAATTTCGGCAGCCAACTCATCCACTGTTTTTACTTCAGCAATAAGCGCCATCGCGGCCAGTGCGTTGTTGTGCATCTCACGCGTGGCGGTAGAACAGGCATCCGCCACCACAACCGTATTGTACCCGGCGTCTGACGCGTGGCGGGCCGTGCACTCCACCACATACGCGGTAGACACACCGGCGATAGCGAGCTTCTTCGGTTTGAGCAGACACATGATGTCGTCGAGTGTGCTGTTATAGAAGGCGTTGTTACGCGTGTGGGTGACCACATACTCTTCGCCTTGTGGCTCCAGACCTTCGTAGAAGTCAACACCCCAGCTGCCCTCTACCCAGGCACCCAGCTCTACCCATTGCTTGAAAATAAAGTTGTTCTGAATAACATCGCGGTGATCCGGCCGTACCGCCAGCCGTACATGCACTATTTCAACCGACGCCCGGCGTGCGACCGCAAACAGACGCTTTGCCGTATCGAGCGTTTCGTAGCGCCAGTCGGCATCCTGCTTGATACCCACCTTTATTTTGCCGTCGATGTGGCAGTTCTCGTTCTGGTAGTGCAGCGCCAGTAGTACCAGGTCACTCATGGTTTTTTATCCGTGTTGCTAGATTGCTCATTGATGGTTTTCATCATCACAGGCCAGTATTCGTCGGCGTATCCGGCGTCTATGGTTTGTTGAAAAATCTGCTTGACTGTCTCGGCGCCAGAGGTTGGCGTGGCGGTGTCTTCGGCCAGTTGCAACGCATAGTCCAGATCCTTCATCGCGTAGCGGGTGGAGAAGGCATTAAGCGGGTAGTCGTCAGCCAGCATGGCTTTTTTGCCGTGATTATTCAGCGCAAAAGAATTGGCAGAACCCTGTGCCAGCGCATCAAACAGCAGGTTGCCATCGAGGCCGGCACGCTTCGCCATTGTCAGTGCCTCTGAGAGCCCCAGCACGGTCTGGAACAACACCATATTGTTGAGAATCTTCACCATCTGGCCCGACCCCACATCACCGCAATGCAGGATATCGCTCGCCATACAGGTCAACAGCGGCTGAATGGTATCGAACACGGTTTTACTGCCACCGACCATAATGGCAAGGGTCCCGTTGACCGCAGCCGCCCGTGTACGGGCAACGGGTGCGTCGGCGTAATTAATAGAGTGTTGCTGTGCCTGTGCCGCGAGTTCACGCGTCAGCGCCACTGGAGAGGTAGAGAGATCGACCATTGTGGTCCCTGCACGTGCATGCTGCAGCAGTCCGTCATTGCCGCTAATCACTGCTTCAACTTCGGCACCGCCTGGTAGTGATAGAAAGATAAAGTCACAGCTTGCGGCAAGCGTCGGGATATCCGGCGCGCTGACAGCGCCTTCTGACACCAGCGCTGCGACCGGTGCCGGGTTGGTATCGAGCACGGTGAGTGAACCCATCAATGGACCGGCATTGCTCAGCAGGTTCCGACACATCGGCTCCCCCATAACCCCCAGTCCAACAAAGCCAATACTGCATTTGCTGCTGCTCATGATGATTCGACTTCCTCTCTGCGCCGGAAACTTTGATATTCTCGCTGTGTTGGACCTTAACTACAACTTAAAGATACCGGCTTCATTCTATGTCAGAGAAACATATTCTTGTGGTTGGCGCGACCGGTGTTGCGGGTGCCGCCTTTGTTGCTCAGTTTGTACAGGGGCAGTTGTCCGGTGCCGCTGACTGGCAGTTGACCGGAGTATCACGGCGACCACCCGATGAAACCGCTGCTGGCAGCGACGCAAGTGCGGATTCACTTTCGCGCAAGTCTGTCAGCTACGTCAGCGCGGATCTGCTCGGCGAGCATGGCAGTCTGGCCGGCCTTGATCCGGTTACCCATGTGGTGTTTGCGGGCTTTGTCCCCGGTGCTGATTTCGAAAGTCTGGTAGCGCCTAACCGCAACCTATTGATCAACTGTCTTGCCGCCTTGAAAAATCATCCGGTACGGCGCGTTATTCTAATACAGGGGATGAAGTATTACGGCAGCAACCTTGGACCATTTAAGACTCCCGCCCGCGAAGATGATCCACGACTTGACGGCCCGAACTACTATTATGCGCAGCAGGATGTGCTGGAACAGGGCAACATTGATTGGGTATGCCTGAGACCGCATGTGATCTGCGGCACCCGTTCCATCGGCACTCCACAGAACATACTGACGGTGGTAGGCGCATACGCTTCTCTGATGAAAGCGCAGGGTAAACCGCTTAGCTGGCCGGGTACGCCGGAAGCCTACCAGTGCATCAATCAGGCGACAGACGCCAACCTGCTGGCCCGGTGTATTGCCTGGTCGATTGATGAGCCACACGCTGTAAATCAGGCCTTCAATGTCACCAACGGTGATTTTTTCCGCTGGCAGCATCTATGGCCCAGAATAGCAGAGCGCTTTGCCATGGAATGTGGACCGGTGCAGCCGCAGTCACTGACTCAATCCATGGCAACATCATCAGATGCATGGCAGGCTTTGGTAGCCGGGCATGGTTTGCGTAAATACGAGTTATCGCAAATTGCACACTGGCCGTTTGCTGATTACATTTTTAATGTGGGCTGGGATGTGATGGCCAGTACCGTTAAAGCGCGTCAGTATGGTTTCAGTGATTGTCTGGATACAGAAGCAATGTACCTTAAGCATTTAACAACCCTGCAGCAAAACCGGGTTTTACCGGGGGGGTAGCATCTTCGCAGCAGTAACGCAGATGATAGTTTCTATCGTCCGGGTTAGACCATAAGCCTCGTAACCGGCAACACCACCCTAAACTCAAGTCACCGTTCTGCGACCGACGCGACCGATTCCACTGATTGCGTGTGATCGCGGCCAGGCGGTACCATGGCTGAATTCTTTCGTCACGGGTCAGACGCCTCGGTGGCGGATGCCCCGTTATTGCGACCACCCTGCCCGACCGGCATTTGGACACCCTTATGACTAAACCTATTGTACTTATTACATCCGCGTCCGGCCGCATTGGCAAAGAGTTGGTGGCTTTGTTAAGTCAGGACGGAGCCTATACCGTTAGAGCATGTTGCTTCACCCAGGGCAAGGCCGATTCACTTCAGGCACTAGGTGCAGATGAGGTCGTTGAATTCGACCTCAACAACCCGGTTACCTGGGAGGCGGCTCTGGCCGGTGTCAGTGCTATCTACTCTGCGTCGCTCGACCCGATGCTGGAGGGGCATCTTGCCTTTTGCAAGGCGTTGGAAAACCGTACTGATCAGATAAAACACGTTGTACGCATCAGTTGCATGGGTGCAGACACCAATACCGCATCCTATAACCCCGACAAGCACGCTTCCCGCAAAGATGCCGCAATCCCCTTGATGCTTCAGCATTACTGGTGGGGCGAAAAAGCACTGATCGATGCCGGTCTGCCGGTGACGGTTCTGCGCAACAATTTTTTCATGAATCACCTGCTGAAAACAGACTGCGAAACCATTGATACCGAAAGCTGGTTCAGCAACCCGCTCGGCACCGCACAGAACTCGTTTGTCGCCACACGGGATATTGCAGCAGCCGCGGCGGTAATCCTGACCGAGGGGGCAGACAAGCACGCCAATAAGTTCTACGACCTGACCGGTCCCGAGCCACAGAGCATGAGCGAGATCGCCTGTGATCTTAGTCGGGCGATGAATAAGACTATCGAGTACCGGGCACAGAGCATGGTCGATTTCGAAAACGACTTTGGCAGCACACGCGCGGAGTTCTTCGAGTATCTGACCAACGGTTTCTATTGTCGCTGCAGTCCGGACTTCTACAACCTTACCGGCCGCAAGCCAACGGCGTATTACGACTACCTCACCACCAAAGGGGCCAGCGGTGAGACCGGACTGGAGGAGTTGTGGCAGGGTAACCTCTGGAAAAAAGGTGAAGATGCCATGAAGCAAGCAGCTGAACTAAAAACCTAGTTGCTGGTAGAGTTGCGGGCGCCTTAGGCAATGCACAGGGTAATTTATCGGGTTGGTTTGTGGTCTTTGGCGGCTACTTAGCGCCGGCACGCCTGCCACCGCACCGGTGGTAAGGTTGTGCTTTCAAAGGCCACTTCACCACAGTAAGACAGCTGTTTAACGGGATTAGAAACGGGGAATGGAAATGCCAGATAAAACCAGCAAGGTAACGTTGCGTGAAGTCACAGCGCAATCGGTGCGGCAGATTTGCGCACTAACGGTCGACAGCACTCAGCAGGATTTTGTCGCACCCAATGCCGTATCAATAGCGCAGGCCTATTTCTGCGATAAGGCCTGGTTTCGCGCCGTATACGCCGACGATACACCGGTGGGCTTTGCCATGCTGGAAGAAGACACCGATAAACCGGAGTATTTCCTCTGGCGTTTTATGATTGCGAGCGAATGTCAGCGCTACGGTTACGGCCGCGCTGCGCTGGCATTGTTAATCGATCATGTAAAAACCCGCCCCATGGCGACTGAGTTCTTTACCAGTGTTGTTGAAGGCGACGGTGGCCCATTGGCGTTTTATCAGAAGTCGGGGTTTGTACTGACCGGGGAGTATGAAGATGATGAGGCGATACTTAGGATTGCGTTGTAGGGACGAGTGTACGTTGCGCCAGCGAAGGCGCATGAATGATGTCATCTGGCAATGCCCTGGACTTATGCTGGCTTGCATGGCGCAACAATACCTGGCTTCTGAGTGTTAGTTCCGGGTGAAACCCGCCCATAGAAAATGAAATGATTGCAGCTGTGTGCGCTGTACCTGCCACTTTGGTGGCGAGTGAGGTTTACCCGATAGTGTACAAAAACAAGGTTCACGGTGACTTGACAGGTTTAATTGATGACCGAAATATTTTAACAGGTGGTCTTGCTGGATT
>CALKXD010000052.1 GCA_938003855.1 uncultured Granulosicoccaceae bacterium
TAAATAGTTTGGTGTATCGATACTGATACGACATGCATCCACATTGACACAAACATCGACGAATTTTCGATAGACACTCAACCCCTGCCTACTCCACTGATGGCAGCACGAACCCACTCCCGGGGACACATTCGCTACACCAAACTATTTACACTGACTGCATCGTCAACCAACCGGAACTTGTATCGTCCGAAAGTTCTCTAGTCGATATGCGCGAGGCGCTTTAAATACGCTGACCCGGTTTCTTCATCACAGCTGCGTTGTACGTCATCGCAGTCTTCGGACACGTAAGCTCAACGAACACTTTCAACAGATCAGCTTCCATAACCTGCTACTCACCATGCTGGTGGAATCTAGAAGACTCAAGCCCTACTCAATCCATCTACCGCCTGGACCTTGCACGGCGACGTACACTAATTGTCAAAAACCCAAACCTTTCCAATCGGACAGATTCATAAAAATGGTTCGCAATAAACGCATCCACCATCCACCCGGCTGTTAACTATCTAATACACATTAATGCAAAACGTACGACTAACCAGCGGACCAAAGCCACTAAAGTTAACACGGTAAAGGTTTCCATCATCCTTCAGTTGACATTGAGCAGGGAAAGCCACACCGTCGCTACACTGTGAAGGCTACCGCCCCTCCATCAGGTCACTCCCAAGGAACTATGAATGCTATACAAGCGTTATTCCCGATATTACAACCCCGCACTAACCTGGCCTGGCTGTTATCACCCACACAAAACGCATGACGCTGTGCTGCTATTCGGCACAGAGGTAAACAATGTTCCCCGGCACACGGCACCTGGCTCAATCCAAATCTGAAGTAACAAGCCCTACGTAATCGCGGCAGGCCATACTGTTACCTACAGACTCATCATCCCACCCAACATCAACCGAAACGTACCGGGCGATCCGGAATTAAAAGGACTGCAGTCTCAGTTCATTTGTCTATTTGGACATCTATGGAATATATAATGAAGAACTCAAATATTGCGCTAATGATTGCTGCGGCGATCGGCTCTTCCAGCACCATGGCTGATGTGCTCATCAATCAGACCGGCGCTGCCCACACCATTGATATCTCGCAATTTGGCAGTCACCCCAAGTCTAGCGTTGATATCACCCAGGCAGGTCAAGCGTCACATAGCGTTAGAATCCGGCAAGCACCGTTTGCCGGCTACAACATCACGGTGACTCAGCACGGCGACAACCTCTCAAACAAAGCAGACGTTACTCAGGTTGTTCGCAACCCAAGCGACAGCTCGATTACTGCCGCCCAGGACGGCGACGATCTCGAATCCAACATCCGCTCCAACGGTGACTCAGCCTCGCCTGATCTACCCAACACTTACGCCACCACACAAAACGGCGTCGGCAACTTCCTCGATATCAACTCCGACAACAGCGCCGGTGAATCCATTGTCATTGATCAGTCCGACTTCCAGAACCAATCCAATGTGCGCTCGATCAGCTCTGAATCAATCACCGTTACCATCGAGCAGCAAGGGTTTAGTAACCTGGCTGATGCTGCCTTCGGCAAACACTCAGCCCGCACCGCGGCCTCCATCAGTCAGTCCGGAACCGGCAATCTCAGTGCTATTGAGTCCTCGAGCGACACAGGCAGCACTGCCACCATCATTCAGACGGATGATGCCAACAAAGCCAATATTGCACTGGTAAACAGTGTCGCCAGCTCTGCCATTATCGACCAAGCAACCGACGGCGACCACAACCACGCTACTATACGTATCATAGACTCTGCTGCGTCTCTGAGCAGCACGATTACCGCAATCACCCAGGCCGGCAATCATCACGTTGCAGATGTCTTCTTCAGTAAAGACCAAAACAGCTCGGTCGATATCTCTCAGTCTGGTGACAATCACACCGCAGAGGCCGACATCTTCCGCAATGATGGCGTCTCTCTTACTATTACTCAAGACGGTTTCGACCAGCACAACACCAATGTTCGTATACAGGGCAGTATTGCTTCAACAGTCAGCGTCAGCCAGCATGGTAATGATCATGACGTCGTAAATCTGCTTGTGGATCGAGACAGCAGCTCTTCCGTAACGATAACCCAGGTCGGGGATAACCATACTGTCGGAGGCACCAGTGCAGGGCTCGAACGCAGCATCGGCACCTCGCTGACTATCGACCAACTCAGCGGGGGAAACCATAACGTCGACTTCGCTATCTTCAACGATAACACCAGCACTATCACCATTGCCCAGGATAGTGTAGACGACCAGAACGTTGATCTACGCATGACCAATACCAGCGGCATCTCTCTCACCACTAACCAGACCGGCTCTGACAGCAATGATATCGATGTCGGACTGGTCAATTCCAATAACTCCACAATCACCGCAACCCAGTCTGATCAGGATCACGCAGCCAACATTGTTATTGCGACCAGTGATGTCGGCAGCACAATTAGTGTCACTCAGGCCGGCTTCGACAACAAAGGCACTGTTGCGCTTTCTGACTCAGCTTTCGTTAGTGCAGAAATCACTCAGGGTGGCATCAATAACTACAGCACCATCACCGCCAATGAAACTAATATCGGTACCTTCACAGTCACTCAGGGCGGCTCCGACAATATCGCCGACATCCTCACCACGGGGGATAGAGGCAGCTCCGTGATGGTGTCACAAGCCGATAATGAAAACGTCGCTGATATCGATCTATTCGCCTCACGCAGTGTTGTCACTGTAAATCAGGACGTCGTTGGCGATGGCAACTCTGCGGTAGTCAACTGGGGCAACACTAACGACTCGGCCCTGACTATAACCCAAAATAATAACGATAACTCTGCCATCGCCACCCTGGCAAATGACTTCGGCAGCACCATTGTTATCGCCCAGGCCAATACTGGAATTCCGCACGTGGCTAAGGTGACCATGTCCGACACTCAGGAAAGTGCTGTCAATATCAACCAGACCGGCGCGATGAATATGGCCACTGTCGATATCTCTGATGTCATCAACGCCAGTGCAACCATCATTCAGGACTCCTACAGTAACGAAGCGACTATCACTATCTCTAACGGTGGTGACGGAGCCAACATTACTATCGACCAGACTGGCTGCTTTGATTGCTCAGCCACTATGGTCGCACCTATCTGATACCTGTCTTTTCTTTAACCTGCTAAATCAGCCGGTATTCTTCGGGATACCGGCTTTTTTTTGCATTACCTGTTTGTCCCGAGAGCAAGACTACACTGCGCCTTTGTGAGTCGAGTTTTTTTGTCTAACTTATTGCAGATCAGACAGGCTTCTCTCAAAACTTTATTCCCTAGATCATCAACTACTTTGCTAGCTATTTAATACACCTTACCGATTGAGCGTTACTCCCCCACCCATAGCATCTTGTACTTTGACTCGGTTCAGGTTTTCGCTATTATCAACTGGTATCCATCGCTCACTTTGCTACATTGATAGACCTCAGCTTCAGTGATTGAATCTGCCCGGAGGCTTTACAAGGATGTCCCACATACTGCCAGACTGTCGCCTGCACTATCGCAGACCCGCCGCCTGCCGGCCGATCTACCGTGCCACCACCCTGGCCTGTGCGCCTTCAAATTCAATCTTTCAGCATTATTCACCCTATTCAGATTCACGACCGACCGTACGTACCGGGCGATCGGGAAATACCGGGCCTGCTGGCCCTTTTTTACTCCTCTAGATATCTATGGAATTACGGACATGAAGAAATCTAAAACTGCTCTGGTGGTCGCCATCGCTTTAGGCGCATCCACCTCTACCATGGCTGATGTACTCATCAACCAAAGCGGTGCCGCTCACACCACTGACATTGTTCAGTTCGGCGCCAACCCTCTCGCCGATGTCGATGTGACTCAGGCCGGTGAAGCCGCTCATCACGTGAAAATCCGTCAATCACCCTATGCCGGATACAATGTCACCGTCACACAGGATGGCGATAACCTCTCCAACGACGCCGACATCATTCAAGTCGTTCGCAACCCCTCTGACAGTTCTATCTCTGTTGCTCAGGACGGCGACGACCTCAGCGCTCGCGTCCGCTCTAACGGCGATGCCGCCTCGGCCGACCTCGCAAACTCCTACACCACCACACAAACCGGTGTTGGCAACACCCTTGATGTTAATTCCGATAACAGCGCCGGCGAGACCGTCATCATTGATCAGGCCGACTTCCAGAACGAAGCCAACGTACGCTCCATCGGTTCCGAATCAATCAGCGTTACTATCGGCCAGCAAGGCTTTGATAACCTGGCCGAAGCGGCCTTCGAAAACGGCTCAGCCGGCACTACCGCTACAATCACGCAAACCGGCAATGCCAACATGGCTTCCGTTGAGTCCTCCGGTGACTCTGGCAGCAGCGCCTCCATTACTCAGGCCGACGGCAGCAACGAAGCGTCTATCGAACTCGAAAACAGCATCGCCAGTACCGCCACTATTGATCAGTCTGCCGACGGCGACAACAATACTGCCTCCATTCGCATCAAAGACTCCGCCGCTACTGTTGGCAACACCACAGCCACCGTGACCCAGACCGGCAACGAACACTCGGCCGATGTCTTCTTCAGTCAGGATCAGAACAGCACCGTCACCATCAACCAGGCCGGCGACGACAACCAGGTTGATGTTAAATCCTTCCGCAATAACGGCGTGGCAATTACCATTGACCAGGATGGCGTCGATGACTTGCTCTCTGATGTCACTGTACAG
>CALKXD010000053.1 GCA_938003855.1 uncultured Granulosicoccaceae bacterium
AATGTATTCTAGATCAACGAATACCCGAATGATTACCGTCGCAACCCCTGCAACTTATTAGAAAACATGATTCCGGCTTTTGTGTGGCGAAACTGCACTACTGCGGAGGTGATCTGATAACGAGCGAGGTTGCAGAGCCACTAAGGAAAATTAAGCGTTCCTTGGTAGGGTGTGCAGTAATTAATTGATCTGGTTTTAACGTGGAGCTGCAGGTATTACTGGCGCTCGGCACCTGGAACACGTAAACCATCATAGTCGACCTGCACATGCTCAACGTAGGCAGGCCGTTCACAGAGCCTATCGTAGTAGTTATTAAGATGGGGCAGCTCCGGGCGACTGATTTCAAGCGTGTAGTAGCGGTACAGGAAAGAGGCAAAAGCGAAGTCTGCCAGGCTTAGCGACTCTCCGGCTAGATAAGGCCGTGACATCAGTATCTTATCGATACGTGCTGCGACTTTGTGGAGGTTTGACACATAGCTCGCAAACACCGTTGGGTCACGGTCGGTGGTGGCGACTCGAACAAGGCTGCCAAAGACAGCTGTCATAGCCGGAGCCCAGGTTGACTGGACCCAGCTCATCCATTGGTCAATACCGGCTCGTGCACTGGGGTCTGCCGGAAAATACTGCTCACCATACTTTCCGGCGATGTATCGAAGTATCGCTTCTGATTCCCACACAGTGACTGTATCGTCCTGAAGCGTTGGAATAAGCTGATGGGGATTCATGGAAATGTACTGATCAGTATCGAGTCCGCCAAACGCCCCGCCCACATCGTTGCGCTGATGCGCAAGTGCTAACTCGCCAATGAGCCACATCGGCTTTTGTACATTTACCGACGTCGGGCGACCCCAGACAATTAGCATGTTTTGTTACTCCGGAACAAAGGACCAGGTTGTTGAAAAAAACTCAAATGAGCGCAATGCCTTTGAAGGGTAAGGTGACAGGCAGAACTTTGCAATACACAGCCAATGCCCGCTCACATAACAACCGTACAGTGCGGGAAGTACCGCGCGACTCAATGTTGTCAACCTGGTTTATCACGGATTGTTGTCTTATCCCGATTACTCCCTGTGCGCACCCTGTTTTTTTCGCGGCACCGATACTCTGCGGTGGTTAAAGGGCGTATTTATTGAACTCGGGCTAACCGGTGCGGATATCCCCCCCCCACAGGGGAATTGAACGATTAACGTAGAGGCCGTCGCCGGTGAACCGCATTTTGCGTCAGGTAGTCGTCCTCTTGACTGCCACGCTCACCGTGTTGGAAATCCAGCAACAGGCGCAGGTTCGCCTGGCGCGCCGACGAATCCGTAACGCAACGGGGCAGATAATCCCATGTGACCTGCTTTTAACAATCATGCATTGAACCCTGATTGTGCACCGGAACGCTCGCGCGGATAATTTACAACTCTCATCGAACGGCTTAATTTTTGCAAGAGTCTCTTTTGGTTTGACCCCGGTTCAACCAAAGATTATGACGGCGTTCCATGCGATCTGCCCCTACCTTCTCGATCAGTTAACCTTAAAGTGTCTAATGAGCGTACGAAGATCGTCATGTGCCAATAAAGTGATCGCTATTGCAGCGGCGGCCATGGTTGTGCTTACCGGCTGCATAGGGTCATCGGATTCAGAAAGCGATGGTGATGGTACCGCCCTGTTCGCTGAACAGGTGCTCAATTGCTCCAGCGCTGTCAAAGATTCAGATGGTGACGGCTGGGGCTGGGAAAACGGCCGCACCTGTAAAAGCGACATTGTAGAGCCTGCAGAGATCGGCCATTTACCGGTCGGTATTGTTTATTACCTTTGGCATTGCATTACTAAAACCGAGCCCTATCAAACCCGATACGCCAATGACCGTCTGGCCAATGGTGAAGAATATAATATTTACAATGTTCTGACTGGTGCGCAGCGAGACTGGGGGGACGAATTTTTCTTTCATTGGTGGGATGAGCCGGATCTGGGGTATTACTGCCTGGGCGACAACCCAGAGGTGCTTCGAAAGCATGTCACTATGCTCCGCGACGCTGGAATTGATTACCTGGCTGTTGACATCACCAATCATCCGAACGTCAAGTCGCTTTCTGCGGAAGAATTTATTATCAAGTCTTTTGTTCCTTTGCTGGAAGCGGCAGACTCGATTGAAGGCGCGCCGAAGATTGTGCCCTGGGTGCCACTGGCGTCGGAGAACGTCGATACCCTGAGCCAGCTGGATTTAACCTGCGGCACGAATAACCAGGGCAATCTATGCAACCAGCTTACC
The DNA here is from genome assembly GCA_938003855.1 of uncultured Granulosicoccaceae bacterium. Classification (GTDB taxonomy): domain Bacteria; phylum Pseudomonadota; class Gammaproteobacteria; order Granulosicoccales; family Granulosicoccaceae. The sequence continues at coordinate 2,258 of CALKXD010000053.1, forward strand.
GATGCTCATACACAGAGTATGTACGAGTACGTTACCACCTTACTGGATGACGACTACCCGAACCTGAAATTTACCTACAAAGATAAACCGCTGTTGCTGGAAGCTTCCAACGATGATATCTATCCCCGCTCTGTCACCGATCTGGTACGCCCCGAATTAGAACAGGACTGGACTGTCAGGCCAACCTGGGGACTTAAGCGCACTAACAATGAATGGCAGTTTCTTTCTACTTGCAGCTCACCGGTAGAGTTTTATAACTCAAGCGGCTGGTCCCCGAACGGATGTAACCAACCGGTTAATGCAGGTGAGCAAATATCTGTCGCTGCCGGTTACCAGTACACCTATATCTCAGAACCATTCAAGCAAAATCCCTCAAACCCGGACATCATCGAAGGGGGAATGCCTAAGTTCCACGGGCGAACTCTGGCACAGCAATTCAGGGTGGCATTCGAGCAGCGTAATACTAAACCGATGGTGCTGATCACCGGCTGGAACGAGTGGATTGCCAGTCGCTTTACACTCGACGGACGCGTCGCCTTCGTTGATCTATACGACTTTACCCGCAATCGTGATATCGAACCCGGTGGTCGATCCGGTGACCTCTATTATTTTCTAATGCGCTCTCTAATAGCAAAGTACCGCTCCGGTGAGCCGTTTGATCTCAATGATTACTTCCTTACCGAGGAAACCATCCTCGATACCGATTACTACTGGAGTAGCTATCAAGACCTGCAGGGTGCTTTTCAGCAAACAGATGCCGCCGGACTTCGCACCCACTGGCTATCGATCGGCATGCAGGAGGGGCGCAGACCCAGTGTGGCATTTGACGCGCAATTCTATTCCGGCAAGTATCCCGATCTGGCAAGTGGCGGTGTGACCACCGCGGCTGGTCTGCTGCGGCACTTTCTGGATAGCGGATTTGCAGAGGGACGGCAGGGGTCGTCAGAGTTTCTGGCATCCGCCTACCTGAACCGGTACGTTAAAATACGGACGTTGTTTGGTTCGAACGGTTACTTTCAGGCGTTCCGCTACTTTGTGACAGAGGGCCAGTTTGCACCCGACAATCATAACCCTCGCCCCTGAATAGATCACCATAGCGCAGCCACCGTGCTCTGGTGTGCAAGCGTGCTGCGTCGATAAACTGTTTGGACCCTGCTGTGTGAAGACCACGTAAACGGGCACAGCACTTTGGTATCCGGCGTTGTGCAATTGTTGGTGTATAAATCAGACCGGACAGTCTGTTGATCCGTGGTTTGATCAGCAGGATCACCATGATAGATTCTGGCAATGTCAGTTGCCTGCATACTGCGGGCATTGGATCTGCTGACCTGCATAACCCGTCCTGCAACGACTAACGCTACCTTTGCGCACAGCCGCAGCAGCAATGCCATCGCCGGACTTGCTACCAATTTTGCCTTAATTTGCGCATACTCTTAAAGCTCGTAGGCACGCTACAGCCACGTTCAGCGCCAGCCATTGCCATCGATATAACGCACCGGGGTTGGAGCATAGCCGCCCCCTCGATTCGCAACCAGAGTGACCCGATGAGTATTTCAGCCGCGTATTACACCGGAAACAGATCGTTCTCAGTAGAGGCTGTCGAAGTTGCACCACCGATGGCCGGCCAGGTTCAGATCGATGTCGCTTACTGCGGGATCTGCGGCACTGATCTGCATGTGTATCTCGGACATATGGAAGCACGCATCGGCAACCACCGGGTCATCGGGCACGAAATGTCCGGCACAATCGCGGCAGTGGGTGCCGGTGTGGACAACGTGGCCGTTGGTCAGCCTGTGGTCGTACGACCGCTGGATCATTGCGGTCATTGTCCGGCATGTCAGCGCGGGCACCGGCATATATGTCATGCGCTGAAGTTTCTGGGGTTGGACACTGACGGTGCGTTTCAGCAGAAATGGACTGTCCCGGCGCACACACTGCACGTGCTTCCTCACGGGGTGGCGCTACGGGATGCCGCGCTGATCGAGCCACTTGCGGTCGCCTGTCACGATGTCACACTGGGACGGGTGGTCGCCGGTGAAGACGTACTGGTGATCGGTGGTGGTCCGATCGGATTGTTAATAGCGATGGTTGCAGGGCATAGGGGCGCTAAGGTCACCATTGCTGAAATTAACCCGCATCGATTGGAAATAGCAAAAAAACTGGGATTCACCTCACTACACCCAACCCACACTGACATCGTTGGCAGGATCAATGAAGCCACCGGTGGCAAAGGCGCTGATGTCATCTTTGAAGTGTCGGGCTCTCCATCAGGTGCAGCCTTGATGACTGAGGTAGCAGCCACCCGCGCCCGCGTCGTGATGGTCGCTATTCACGCCAGCAAGCCTCCGGTGGATCTTTTTCAGTTCTTCTGGCGTGAGATTGAAATGATTGGTGCCAGAGTCTATGAGCCGGCTGACTATGACCAGGCCATAGAATTGATTGCCTCCGGCGCGATAGACACTGACACCTTGATTACCAGCGTTAAACCACTGGCCGATATCAGTACCGCTTTTAAAGAGTTGAGCAGCAACCCGCAAGCGATGAAAACGCTCATAGCACTAAACTGAATGCCGGGTGTGCCCGCACCAGTCCCGGTGGTAGAAGCAATGGGTCAGCCATTCATGGTCGGCGGCGTCGGTGAATATCTATTCTGCTGTAAAAACTACTGAGTGATCAATATCAGAGAACTTGCCGACGCCCAGCTGCCCCTGTGCTCTGGTAAGCTCGGAGCGCAGGATCTCGAAACTTGCTGCAACACCAGCCTTGCCGCCAGCAGCCGCACCATAGGCAAATGCCCGCCCGGCCAATACAAATGAGGCACCCAGTGCTTTGGCCTTGATTACATCCGCCCCGCGGCGTACACCGCTGTCCAGCAGCAATGGCACCCTGCCCTTTACGGCGTTGGCAATACCGGGTAACGCTGCAATCGATGCAGGTCCGTAGTCCACCTGGCGTCCGCCATGATTTGAAACCACCAGTCCGTCGCATCCCATCGCTATGGCTTTAGTGGCATCATCCGGATGAAGCACCCCTTTTAGCAACAGCGTGCCCTTCCATTTGTCTCGTATGCCGCGCAGCTCATCCCAAACAAAGTCCTGCGAGATCATTTGTTTCTGCACCTCGATCAGTGAGCGCGGTTCTGTCGTTGCAGAAGAAGCCGAATCAAAGTTTGCCAGTCGCGGTGCACCGGCTTTTAACGAGCCTAAACTCCAGCGCGGGTGCAAAGCGAGATCAACCGCTATTGATGGCGTTACCTTGAAAGGAATTTGCAATTGATTGCGGATGTCCCTGTCACGCTTGCCGGTTTGCGGCACATCTACCGTGACTGCCAGCACCTTGATGCCGGCAGTCCAGGCTCGATCAAGCAAGCTTCCGGTAACCTCTTCACTTCTGGAGGCGTACAGTTGAAACCACGCGTTACCGTCTGCGTGCCCGGCCAGTGTTTCCAGCGGGGTTGAGGCGGCTGTAGAGATAACATGCGGCATGTTCACCCGAGCTGCCAGCTGTGCAATGGCAACATCGGTCCCTGGCCAGGCCATATTTAGAAAACCGACCGGTGCCATGCCAAACGGCACAGCATAGGTGTCACCAAACAGCGTGGTAGTGAGTTCAGGGTTGGCGACACCGGTCAGATACCTTGGTACCAATTCTATGCTGCGCAAAGCACTCTGGTTTTTGTTCAGGTTGGTTTCGGTTTCCGCGCCTCCGTCGATAAAGTCGAAAGCAAAACGAGGCACGCGCTTTTTAGCAATCAACCGTAAATCATCAATTGATGCCGCTGTCTTGAGTGATAGCACAATGCCCTCCGGAGCGATAAGTCAGACGATAAGCCTGTCGACAACCAGTTTATCGAATTTAAGGTTGCAGGCGTATAGCTTGCGGCATGTTACCCGGACAACACAGGCGAGGCTGCCGTTGTGGTTCTTTTTCAGGCAACCAGCCGCGAGCAATGCAGGTTATACAATGGCAGTGTACGCAGTTTGCTGGCTACGCCACCACCGGGGGCAATTGTCGCAGGTAGTGATCGCGTAAACCACTTTGCCCCAGCGCTTGTGATAAGTCTGCAAGTCGCTCAACTGAATGACAGGCGTGGAAACTGTCGACGTTGGGAAGTATTGCTTTAATGCCACTCGCCTGCGGAGAGAACCCATCCCACCGCAGTAGCGGGTTCAGCCAGATCAGTTGCCGGCTGAAGCGTCTCAGGCGTGCCATTTCCGCAGACAGTAGCGTGGCATCACCTCGTTCAAGACCATCAGAGATAAACAACACGACCGCGCCACGGCTCATAACCCGGCGGGTCCAGTCCTTATTGAATTGCCTGACCGTCGAACCAATCATGGTGCCGCCCTCCCAGTCGCTTGCCTCGCGACCGATGGCCGCCAGAGCGGTATCCGGGTCGCTTTTCTGCAGCGCCCTCGATACATTGGTTAACCGGGTGCCGAAGGTAAACGCATGCACACGGCCCCACCGGCGTACCGTCGTATGACACAGCGCGTGCAGAAAGCGCATGATCATTCTGGAGTACACCGACATTGACCCCGAGATATCACAGATCACAACAAGATCAGGATGTGCGGGGCGAACGCTCTTTCTGGCAATCTGCTGGATTTCTCCGCCGCTGCGTAACGCCGCGCGCAGAGTTGTAGCGGGATCAATCAGGCGGCCAACTCGATGCGGTCGGGTTCGTCGGCTGGCAAGTACCGGGGCCGGCATTGACAGTGTTGCTATCATGCGTTCTGCTTCGTGTATCTCGGCAGTGCTCATCTGATCGAAATCCATCTGCCTCACGATATCCTGCTGTGACACCGTAAGCGTCGCGTCGCGGGTGAGTTCCTCGGGCTCGCGGGTGGACTGTGTGCCATGGTCACCAGCCAGCGCATCGGCAGCGCGTCTATTTGCAGCGTCTGTAGCTTGCGGCGTGCTTTCGTCACGAAGTACCGGGGCTGATACCGAGATCAGTTTTTCCAGGAACCCGGGGTCGCGCCAGAACAGCGAAAATACCTGATGGAACACCTCAAGGTGTTCGGCGCGTGTGATCAAAGTGGATTGCAGAATGTGGTAGAAATCAACCTTGTGGGAGAAACCTGCCGCCGCCACTGCCTGAAGCGATGTTTGCAGTTGTGCAGAACCCACAACGACACCGGCTTTCCTGAGCGCGCGGGTAAAATGCACAATATTGTCGACCAGCTTTCCATCTGGCGCAGCACTCATCAGTTGGCGGTGACGAGACGCTTTTTTGCCTCGTCGAGAACGCGGGTTGTCTCGGCCCCGGCAACACGAATGATATCGTCCTGGTACTTCAGCAGTGCGCCGAGTGTATCGGTAATCACTTCCGGAGAAAGTGCAATGGTGTCCAGCGCAATCAGGCAGCGTGCCCAGTCTATGCTCTCGGCAATGCCCGGTGATTTGAACAGATCGGCATCGCGCAGTGTGTGTACAAAGGCAACAATCTCTGCGGACAATTTGTCGGTAGCCTGCGGAACCCGAGCGCGTAGAATTTCCAGCTCACGGTCAAACTCCGGATAGTCCACCCAGTGATACAGACAGCGGCGCTTTAACGCATCGTGCACCTCACGGGTGCGATTCGACGTAAGTACGACAATCGGTGGTTGCCCGGCCGTGACCGTGCCGAGTTCCGGAATCGTCACCTGATAGTCAGAAAGCACCTCCAGCAGATAGGCTTCAAAGGGTTCATCAGTGCGGTCAATTTCATCGATCAGCAACACCGGCGGACCCTCCGGGCAGGGCTGCAAAGCTTCGAGTAACGGGCGACGAATCAGGTAATCGTCGGATAGAAGTTCCTGTTGCAACTGATGGCGATCCGCCTCCCCGGTTGCCTCTGCAGTGCGGATAGCGATCATTTGCGCTGCAAAGTTCCATTCATAGATAGCCGACGAAACATCAAGCCCCTTATAGCACTGCAATCGAATCAGTTTGCGACCGAGTCCGGCGGCCAGTGCCTTGGCAATTTCGGTCTTGCCGACACCCGCTTCGCCCTCAAGAAATAGTGGTTTTCCAAGAGTAAGTGCAAGATGTACAACGGTACCGAGTCCGCGACCGCAGATATAGTGTTGCTTCTGCAGCAGAACAATGGCATCGTCAATTGAGGCGGGCAACTGTGACAAAGATAGGCTCCGGTAAGTGTTGCAGGTAACCCCGACAGGGTAGCAGGCAATGGCGGCGGACCACACCCCTTATGTGGATAGAGAAACCACCCATACTCTGATTGCTAAAGCTTTGACTGCCGCAGCACTGATGAAGGGGGCAATTATGTGGTCACACTACTCAATCGCTAGCCTACATTATCCATAAGGCGACTAGATGAAATGACCCTATGGCTCCAATTATCGGGTTTGCTGCTCAATCAGAGTGTCGTGCAACTAAACACACTGTCTATTCGACCTCAGATATCGCGTCACATCTCGCCCGCTCCCTCCCGGCACGTGGCGGGCCACGCTTCTCAAGCGAAGGAACAACCTGTTTAGCGCTATTGACCCTGAATACCGAATCCTCATGAATAATGCAGGCTAGAGACGGTTTGGTGGAACATCAAGCGCTGGATTCTCACTGAAAAACCCGTCGGGCATCCACTCGAAACTGGCGTATACAACGGGCTGCACCGGCCAGTCCTCCGGCCGCGGTAGATGATGAAAGTTGAGTGTGTACCACACCACCAGATCTGTGTTTTCCAGAGACCGGTCTGCTTTAGTCCACTCTGGCAGCCCCAGCCCCCCTTCACCCTGGTTGGGGAACCAGCCCGCCGGGTATTTTTCGTCGGCCCGATATGGTGTGGCCCAGAAATGCTTAAACATAAACGCAGCGCGCTTTGCAACCGATGACTCTGAGTGCAAAAACGGTAGCGCGTTGCTGCCCGGTGCTAATTTGTAAGCGGTGGGATTGCCAAATGTATTTAAGCAATTCGGGTTGCTTACCCTCCAGTAGCGCGCGGAAGCCATATTTATTTCCCGCTGCGCCTGCGCCTCTGACGGCAGATTGCGTTCAGTTATTTCTATGGCATTGCCCTGCGGGTTTGCGGGCCCGATCGGTGGCGTGTTGAATTCTACTTCACTGACAGAATTATGGTCGCCGTCAACGCTCATGTCGAACCGAAAGCAAAACGCATGTTGATGTACATGAGATTGAATGCCGGGTGCGATGATAGTGCCATACTCCGGTACCTCGCCCTTTGCAATGGCGGTTGGAAACGGAATCCCTGTAGCTTTCACCTCAACGCCGATAGTGCCATCCTGATAAAAATAATAATAAAACCCATACACGTAATTGCCAATGGTGCATATCGATGAAATCACCAGACGCCTTGAGCGCACGGTACGTGCCTTACCGGTAACAGCGTCTGTGTGCTTCCACAACAAGCCAAAGTCTTCTTCATGCATACAGACAGCATTCTTTTTTATAACAGGGTTGCCTTGCCAGTCGTGCGTGCAAACATCAAAGTAATGAATATGCCCCAGACAATCGCAGCCGAGTTCCAGTGCATCCAGCGCCAGCCCGATTCCATACTCACCGGTATCAAACGCATTGCGACGGAAATTCCCCGGCGACGGATCACCATAGGGCACCACCATCTCCGGCATAGAAACGCGGTGCATAACCGGACGTGGCCGGCCCTGGTCAAGATACGATATATTATGCAACACCAGCCCTTCACGGATATCGAAGCCGACTCTTATGCTCCACTTCTGCCAGGCAACATGAAACCCGTCGACGACAAACCCCGGCCCCTCGGGCTGCGTTATCTCCAGGGGTTTTATATCTGAGCGCAAATTTTCAGTCGGTCGGATTGCAGCGGTATCGGGCGGTATATCGATAACACCAAAGTCGTCAATCCGCACCACCTTGCGACGTCGAAGATCAACAACCGGGTGGAGGTTCCCAATGGGGCGACCATAGCGATTGTCCCCCGCATCATTAATAAGCCAGCAGTAACAATACGCCAGCCGCATGCCCTGCTCTTCCTCAAGACCGAAGTTGCCGGCTGACCAGGTTTCCACCAGAACTTTATCCAGATCAGTGATGCCGCGGCGTGCACAAGCCTCTTGAAAGCGCTCATCGGCCCTGACCATTTCCGCTCCAAGGGCAAATTCTTCCGTAACGATACGGGCCTGCGCCCCGGGAACATGGCCCCAGCTCTCGAGTTCCGCCGCCATAATCCGCACGACGCCGACATACGTGCGGTTACTCGATGGCTCATAGCAACAAACGTAAGCCCGCCGCTCAGAAGCCCCCGCCGGCCCGAGTGTCCTGTCCGGCTCGTCGAGTGTAATGGTTTCGAACCATGCAGACTTGTCAAGACCAGCTTGTTGCCGAATTACAAGGACAGACGCGCTAATTTCATGCTCTGTCAAAGGATCTAACGGGTGGCTGGTCATGATGCAATCCGGCGTGAAGAGAGTGAATGCGGGCAAATGAGAACCTGATTCGCCTGAGGCAGAACCCGTCACAGACACTCAGGTGTGCCGATATTTTACACCCGCACTCCCAAGGCTGTGGGAAAAGAAGTATCGGAGAAGTATCGGGACACGCACCTAACTGTAATCAGCAAGAGGTATCGGGACACGCACCTAATTGTAATCAGTGTAGAACTGTAATAACGACACGCATCTGTACCGGTATCCGGAAGTGCACCCGAGCAGTATCAGTTGAGGTATCGGAGGGGTATAAGGACACGCACAAGTACGGGTAGGAGAATTGGTAAAAAGACATGCACCTAAGCAGTATCAGAGGCGATATCAAGACAGGGAAAGTGTAATCAGGACATGCATCTAAGAGTGTAATCTGGACATGTATCTGAACCGGTATCCGGAAATGCACCCGAGCGGTATCAGTCAAGAAGTATCCGGACACGCACCCAGTGCGTGTGATCGGACAGGCATCGTAATGGTGATAATTTGCCTGGACAATGATACATGGGCACCACGTGATTCGAAGGCGAAATGAGGCTACGCGGCTTTGAAGTTAGGCTGGAGTAAATACTTCTTTTACAGGAGGCGGGTAATGTGTGCGGGTAGTCAATGACAATCATTGCTCGTATTTGAATCGCCTGTAGACGCAGTGCGCACACGTGACAACAATGAGCAATGTGAAGGCGGTCACATTGCAATGTAGGACTCTGCGGCACGATTACCGGTGAAGTTTTGCTGTAGGAAGTAACCCGATGACTCGATCCCGCCGAACACAAATTTCACTGGAGGCAACTTCGTATTACCACGTTGTCAGCAGATGCGTCCGACGTGCCTATTTATGCGGGCAGGACAGGTTGACCGGCAAGTCGTTTGAGTATCGACGACAGCAGATAGAAGATGACGCGCTAAGACTATGTTCCATTTTTTATATTGACATCGCGGCCTTTGCCATTCTGTCAACCCACTATCATCTTGTCCTGCATGTAGATCAGGAGCGGTGTCTCTCTGCCACTGGACGGGAGATTGTACAGCGCTGGCACCGTCATTTTGCAGGTACCGAATTATCTCGAAAATTCGCCAACGGCGAAGACCTTGATCGCAATGAAACAGACGTAGTGAACTCACTCATCGACACCTGGCGAGCACGTTTGCACGATATCAGCTGGCTGATGAAAGTATTAAATGAAGGCATTGCCCGCCGGGCGAACAAAGATGATGACTGCAAAGGTCACTTCTGGGAGGCGCGCTTTAAGTCACAAGCGCTACTTGATGAAAAGGCGATATTAAGTGCCATGGCCTACGTCGATCTCAACCCGATACGCGCAGCCATGGCCACCACCCCGGAAAACTCCGATCATACCAGTATCAAGCTACGTATTGAGCACTGGAGGAATAAAACGGCACGACAAACCGACCGCGGCAACGACGCTGACGATGCCAACCAACCTGCCACGCTCCTTCCATTTACGGGCAATACGGGTCAACTGATTCGGCGAGGGATCGCCTATTCTCTAACCGACTACATTGACCTAGTTGACTGGACCGGGCGACAGATCCGTGATGACAAATCTGGTTCAATACCCGAGGATACCCCACATGTGTTAGCCCGGCTGGATATTGCCCCTCAGCACTGGGTTCACGTATGCCAGCATTTTGAAAGCCGGTTCAAGCGTCTTGTCGGTTCTGTCGCTTCTCTGGACAAAATGATTGGATACTTTGGATTAAAGCGCAAATCAAATGCCCGCAATAGTTCGCTTCTTTTCGGGTGACAGGTTTAACCCGAAGTGTTGAGGATCGGTGCTAGGCATTGGTAAAGGTGCCGGCGGCGAGCGAGTTTCCTGTCAGGTCGATTTACGTACTTCAGGATCGGTCATCTGTATACAGATAACCAAACGGAGTCCTTTGTACAGTCGGGACGAATATTCACTCGGCCACGCAACTAATGCAAAAGCCCGGTTGAAAACACGGTCCGATCTGCCTGGCTTTAGTGGTCGATTCAGGTCTAAATGCAAGTTGCCCCGCACCCTGTGGTGGATTGACGAAAATCCACTGTGGTTCATGCTGGCCAATTTTATTACTCGAACACCAGTCCTATAAAATTCAAGGATGCTGCATCGGTATTACAACTCTGTCAATGTGGATCACTTCACTG
>CALKXD010000054.1 GCA_938003855.1 uncultured Granulosicoccaceae bacterium
CATCAACGACCGTAGCAACTACATTCTTCGACTCAAACCGGACCTGTCAATGGGGAAAACAAAACATAATCATATTCTGGTCATCGACTCTGATAGGGAACGGGCACAGAAGTTATTGCATCAACTGGAGTTTGTAGATTACGACGCGAAAGCAGTGAGTTCGCCGACATTACTGGAAGGGTATCCGGGTCTTTCAGACAAGTTGGCAATTATTATCGGTAACTGTCCTGGTATTCTCGATCACGTCAGCAAACTCAGAGCCGACGTGAAAGGCTGTCCCCCGTTCATATTGGTGAGTGGTAATACACCGCTTGATATGACGCCGGAGCAGGTCGAAGCAAACTTTCTCGGCTGCATAACGGCCGATACACGCTTTGCCGATCTCTCCAATGTGCTGCATCGTGCAGAAGTTGAGAGTGGTGTGGTCGCCGAAGAAGCGCCGAGTCCAGCCGCCAGAAGCGCAACTCCGCAGGCCGCGCAGTCACCGGAACTTTTTCGAAGTCTGGTGGGCAACAGCCGCGAGACTCGTCGCGTTCGCAAAATGATCGAGCAGGTTGCTCCGACTGAAGCGACAGTATTGGTGCTTGGCGAGTCGGGTACCGGTAAAGAAGTGGTCGCCCGCAACATACATTACTACTCACAGCGCCGTTCGAAGCCGTTTGTTCCAATTAACTGTGGGGCGATTCCCAGCGAATTGCTCGAGAGCGAACTGTTTGGTCACGAGAAAGGGTCTTTCACCGGTGCCATTGGTGCTCGTCAGGGCCGTTTTGAAATGGCTCAGGGTGGCACAATATTTCTGGATGAAATAGGTGATATGCCTTTGCCTATGCAGGTGAAGTTGCTGCGGGTAATTCAGGAGCGGTCTTTTGAGCGTGTGGGTAGCAACAAAAGCATCAAGTGTGATGTCAGAATTGTCGCAGCGACTCACAGGAATCTCGAGAAGCATATCGCTGACGGAAAATTCCGGGAAGATCTCTACTACCGGTTAAACGTGTTTCCCGTTGAAATGCCTCGCCTTAGAGACCGGGTAGAAGATTTGCCGCTGCTGATTAATGAGCTGATCACCCGCCTCGAGCATGAGAAAAATTCTTCAGTGCGGTTGACGCCGGCGGCTGTCATGGCATTGTGCAACTACAGCTGGCCGGGTAATGTCCGTGAACTCGCTAACCTAATGGAGCGCATGACTATCCTGCATCCACACGGTGTGGTTGATGTCAATGATTTGCCATCGAAGGTGGTTCCAAACCAGCAGGGCAGCAGTGAACGCCAGACGGAATCCATGTCGGTTGACACCGAAAACATGGCTGGTGTTGCCAGCTTGCCGATGCTCAGTGAGCCCAGATTGCCACGTGATGGAATCGATCTTAAGCAGCACCTGACGGATATTGAAGTCAGTCTGATTGAACAGGCGCTGGACGATTGCAGCGGTGTGGTGGCACATGCCGCCAAGAAGCTTCAGATTCGTCGCACAACGCTTGTCGAAAAAATGCGTAAGTACCGCATTCAACGGCCTGAAGAGGTCTCATCTCTGGCTGAATAACGTCCGTGGCGGCGGCGTCCGCCATATAAGCGAGCACAAGGACGTCTCGTTCGCTAACCGGTACAGTGTTTGCGTTGTACCGGTGACCCCGCCGAATATACTGCTCCGTGCTATCAGAACATGAAATACTAGAGTTACTTGAGCAGCTCAAAATAGGGTCGCTGACCGGTCAGGCAGATGACCCCGTAGGCCATTGGCCGATACTGATCGGTGATGGTTTGTGCTTGAACCTGCAAAGCGCGGCGAGTGGCGAATTTGCCCGTCAGCCGGACAAGGTCACTGTCAAAAGCGGACTTGCCGCCGACACCACGCTCGGCGATATCTGCTCACGCTACCGTCAAATTCACCACCTCAGTACCGGGCTTCACGATCGCAGTTTGCTGATCGGCTATAACAGCCATTGTCTGGCACTTCTGCCCAGGCTGCAACTGTCCGGCAGCAATCCAACAGTCACCGCTCGCGAACTCGACGTTGATCTCAGTTGCGCGTACGACTTCTCCGTTGCCATTGCCGCATCACTGGATCCCTCTATGTATGGCGACCACGATGTGGTGCCGGTTGCGTTTCTGCCGCTGGAGCTAGGAGAGGATACGCCATTTACCGGTGGCTGGGTGCTGGCTTTGCAGCTGGGATCGCGAACGGCTGAATTTTTCATCGGGTTGTTGAATCCGGCCGCGACACGGCAGCAAGATCAGCCGCTTACCGTGTTGGAGTCGGCTGTGATGCAGAGCGCACCCCGATCGATTAGCCGCTCCTCAATCGAAAGCGAGATAGTGGTACAACTGTCTATGCCGGACTCACTGGAGATGCGGCGCGCTGATCACCTTGGTAGCTATGTGCCGGATATTGATGCAGGCGGTGTGGTGCTGCATCGTATCTTAGCCGCTGAGGAGAAATCGCGTTCGGCCAAGGTCGACCTGATTGTTCAAAAGTCACTGCAACTCTCAGTTGACGATCTATACTTACTGCTCGTTGAGGCAATTGGCAGTGGCGAGAAACTGAGCATTCAGTTTGTACCTGGCTTGATTCACTGTGAATCCGGCATGCTCGACTTCTGCCGTTTGCCGCACGGTATACCACTGCGTGTTCTGACGGTGAATGATCTGCCTGTAAGAAACGCGAGTATTGTCGTTGAGGAGGGGCATTTCCTGCTCAAAAGCTGCGAGTAATTAATTTTTGCTAAATAAAATTTTAAGCCTGATCGGTGCCGCAGTCGTGATAGTGTTAGCGTCAATGTCTCATGCGGCCGGGCAAACGCAGTCCTCAGCAGTGCCACTCAGTGTTGCTCCCGAAAACGGCTTGAAGCTGATTATCGCGATGTTAGTTTTCGCGTGTCTGGTTGGTTTCTATTTTCTCAAACGTGCCAATCTGGTCGGTTTTCGCGCCAACGGAAAAAATAATATTTCACTTGAGCAGCAACACTATATCTCTGCCAAAGAGCGAGTGATAGTAATGCGTGTAGAGTCGGAACGTTTTTTGCTCGGTGTTACCCCCTCTCAAATAAACCTGATTGCCCGCCTTGGAGCTGCTGAGGAAGGCGTTGGGTCTATTGTTGATGACGCTGTGTCAAAAAAAGTGACAAACGCGTACAAGGCATCGGGTCAGGCCGCACGCGCCTAGGTTGTGTCACCTGGACGCGGATCGCTGCAGTGGCTGTCCGTAGAGCGTTTAGTCGTCGTGCGCGTCCGACATCTGGCTGATTGGTGCTCGCGGGCATTAACTGCTTTTTTTACAACTGATGTCTCCCCGTCGTCACCTAACCTATGAACTTATTGTTGTGTTGAGTCATAGAGCGCTCTGATGGCCAAAAATTTTGTGACAATTTCAGGTCACAGTGGCCATTTAATGTCCTGATGCCGCAACTGCGGTCTGTGGTCCCGGCTGTGAACTTCTGACACATTGAGCATTTATGGGTGCCAGCAGGCAAGCGTGTAGTGTTTGTGCAGCATTGTTCCAGGTCGGGCTCCGTATACCAATAGATCGGGTAAGCCGGCACAGCTGGTTCAACTGAGACCGGCCACACAATCGATGACGTCCGTTTCGCTGGAAACACAATGCCATTCTCGCTCGCTGATCTCCTGTATCACGTTTTGCCAGTTCTCTCCGCGGCAGCACTGTCCGTGGCCTATCGATTGCTTTAACCCTGATAGCCACGTCGGAGGTGGTGTTCTTAAACAGTCTGATCAAAGGTTCTCGGAAGTTATTCATTTTCTATGAAGAATTTCTCTGAGAAGTCGATGTATATACAGACACAAGTCGCTTGTTAAGGATGATGAGCGAACTAAGGGCCGATTACAGGCCTGACAATATAACGATTCATATGGGAGCAGCAATGGTGTCCAGTGCTACAGCGCTAGAGGCAACAGAGAACGTGAGGCAGCAACCCGCCCGCAAAGTACCCGTCCAGGTGATGGCGGTTACCGGTGGAAAAGGCGGAGTGGGTAAATCAAACATAGCTATTAATCTTGCAGTCGAGCTCGGCAAGATTGGTCACTCTGTTTTGGTGCTTGATGCAGATCTGGGACTGGCGAATATTGATGTGCTTTGTGGTTTGCAGCCGCAAGGTACACTTGAAGATGTCTTTAAATGCAACGCGACACTCGATGATATTTTATTGCGTATTGATCAAAACGTGAGCCTGTTGCCAGCAAGCAGTGGTGTGTCAGATATAACCGCGTTGAGTCAGCTTGAGTATGGAGGCTTGATTCAGGCGTTTAGTGATCTACGTGCACCGATAGATACACTGATTATTGATACTCCGGCGGGAATATCAAGTCAGGTTACAGCATTTTGTCGCGCAGCCAGAGAAGTGGTTGTTGTTGTCTGTGATGAGCCAACGTCCATCACAGATGCCTACGCGATGATTAAGGTGTTAAACACAGAATATAAAGTCAAACGGATCAACATATTGGTAAACAAAGCATCGTCGTCACAGCACGGTATAGATTTGTTTGAAAAAATTGAACGCGTGGCGGAGAAGAACTTCGACGTCATGTTGAGTTACCTGGGAACAGTCCCGCACGACGAACGCTTACAGCAAGCGGTGTGTGATCAGACCCCGGTGGTTACCTCTTATCCAAGATCAAGATCAGCATTAGCTTTTCAGAAACTTGCGAAAAGGATACATGGCTGGCCAGAGCCGAAACAACCTATCGGACATGTTGAGTTTTTTGTAGAAAGACTCGTCAGCTACAGTACCAGCGCAGGTGTAATTGAATGAATGCTCATGCCATGTATAACGACGTCGAGCTGGTCTCAGACGACGAGCTTGTTACCAAGCACGCCAAGCTGGTAAAGCGAATTGCCTTTCACCTGATGCACCGACTGCCTCCCAACGTGCAGGCGGAAGACTTGATTCAGGCTGGAATGATCGGTTTGATCGAAGCCTCGCGCCAGTATGATCCGACGCAAGGTGCAAGTTTTGAAACCTATGCGGGTATTCGTGTTCGCGGTGCCATGCTTGATGAGATTCGCCGGTCTGACTGGACACCGAGGTCGGTGCATCGAAAATCTCGCGAGGCGGCAGAAGCGCTGCGCAACATTGAGCAGGAAACCGGTCGCGATGCTGATGACACTGAAGTGGCTTCACGGCTTGGTATTTCACTAAGCGCTTATCACCAGATTTTGACCGAGAGTATGTCAGCGCACATCTTCAGTTTTGATCAGCCTGATGAGAATACCGGAGAGACCATAGCACTGCCGGAAAGCAAAGACATTGGCCCGTCAGAAAACATGCACCACAGTAGTTTTAAAACTGCATTGGCTAACGCAATTAAGAATCTGCCTGAGCGCGAGAGTCTGGTGATGTCACTGTACTACGACGAAGACCTTAACTTGCGTGAGATCGGTGAAATTCTCGGTGTGAGTGAAAGTCGGGTGTGTCAGATTCACGGCCAGGCGCTGATTCGTCTCAAGGCGCGTCTGTCTGACTGGACTGCGCCCGATAACGACTAGGCAGCGTCCGGGCAACTAGCTCCGACCTCACTTTGAATGATGGTAACCGGCACCTGTGATCCTCTGGATGACAGGTGCCGGTTACGTTTAAGCCACTGTCTCTGTGTCCCTGTGATTGCCTGTGATCGAAAACCCGGTAGTAAAATGTCTGTACTGATCTATAAGTAATGGAGCGGGGCAGATGTTGGAGCGATCCTTGCTGTGCCGCCCTCCGTTTTTTACTATGGGCCTGGGCCAATGAAAACACTCCCGGAATCGGTGGATTCGATTCTTCGCGGTAACAGAGCAGACAGTGCAGACAGGGCAGTTTGCGCGCAACGAATAAATTCCTGTGTCGAGGTGCCGGGGTCGAGCGAGATTGCGGGCAGTTCGCTTTACCAGTATCTTGAGATGGATCATCTCATCGATAAATTCTCCGGTCAGCTGCACTCATCAGTACCTTTCGACTTACTGACCTTCAAATGTGCCGAGCTCGGTCAGCGGCTTGAAAAGCTGTTCTGTAAGCCTGCGGTGGAATACCGTTATCAACTCGGCTTCAGCATCGATGACCGCCAAGCGCGCCTCGGTGTGATGGAGATTGGCCGCAACAGACAGTTTTTGTCATCGGAAATTCGTTTGATAAAGGCGCGTGTTGCAAAGCTGGCCGGTCCACTGCGCAATGCCAGCCTTTACATGAAAGCCTGCCAGTCCGCCTATCGTGATCCCTTAACCGGTGTGAAAAATCGCGCCGCCCTCGACGCTACGCTGTCGCTGGACACGGCGACAGGCAGTTCCGCGCTTATACCTCAGGTGCTGATGGTGTGTGATGTCGATCGCTTTAAAGCGATTAACGATAACTGTGGCCATGTTGTTGGCGATGAAGTCTTGCGACAGTTCGCCACTACACTGCAAGCCAATACGCGGGAAGGTGATCTGGTCTATCGTTATGGTGGTGATGAGTTCGTTATTGCATTGTCAAACAGTATCAAAGATGGCGGTCGCGAGTACGCAGAGCGGATTCGGCAATCAATACAGCGCAACACCTTATACGTGGCCAATGCATGTATTAACCTGACGACCACAATAGGCCTGACCGAAGTACGTCAAGATGAATCGCTCGACGAGGCCTTCCTGCGTGCCGACGATGCTTTGCTCGCGGGTAAAAAAAGCGGCAAGAATCGCGTTGTCTGCCACTAAGGGTGGCACAGTGGCGTTGTACGCTGCGACCTGGTGTTATGGCGAAGGCGAATTCCCGGTCAAACAATATTTCTACCGCCCAGGGGTTGACAACTGCGTTGGATACCGCCATAATTCCGCGCTTGCCGATTGTTGTCTGTGTCCCCTTCGTCTAGAGGCCTAGGACACCGCCCTTTCACGGCGGTAACAGGGGTTCGAATCCCCTAGGGGACGCCATTTCGGCGTTTAAAAGTCAAAAAGCTACTGAGAAATCAGTGGCTTTTTTGCGTTTGGGAGGGTGGAAAACCGTTATCTGGTGGTCGCTTTCCCGGTTGCACGGGCAGAGTCAGGGTTAGGCGAGCACCACTGCCGTCGAGGTTGTCAGTGATCGCAAGCGTGCCGCCGTGTTTGATTGCCACGCTGTTGGCAATTGCCAGTCCAAGGCCGCTGCCACCGAGTTGCCGCGATCGACTGCTGTCAAGCCGGACAAACGGTTTTAGTGCGCGTTGTCGTTCTGCTGCCGGTATACCCGGACCGTGATCATCGACATGAATAGCTACCCGGTAGGCATCGCTTTGCGTAGTGACTCGTACGTCTGTACCACTGTACTTCAAGGCGTTACCGATGAGATTGGATAAAGCCCGTTGCAGTTGTGTGGCGTCGGCCTGAATCAGCAACTCCGGCGTTTGCAGTGCCACATCGATTCGGCGTGTGTCAGAGGAAAAACGATGTTTGTCGCAGACATCGTTGATCAGCTCTGACAGCAGTACTGACTGCAGTGACAAATCCGGCGCGCTTATCTGCAGGCGGGCATAGATAAGCACTTCATTGATCATATCATTCAGCTCATCAAGTGCCTGGTTAAGCTCCTGGCGGTTCTGGTCGTCGACGGATTGGTCGCTAGTCAGTTCGAGTGCGAATCGCATGCGTGCCATCGGTCCGCGAAATTCATGTGCGACGGCTTGCATTAAGTCGCGCTGGTCCTGCACCAGAGCGTTTTTTTCCGTCATCAGGAGTTGAACCCGATGCGCCATTTCCTGCATTGAACCAGCCAGCTCACCAATAGCATCATGCGCGTTATCAACGGGTGTGGCGTTCCAGTTTCCTCTGCCATACTCGGTGGCCAGTCGCTGTAAATTCTGTAGCCGTGTGGCCACGGGTACCAGTGCAATGACAGCAGCGATCAATCCGATAGAGAGTATCGCCAAAGCGGTAACCGCGTTATTCAGAACTCTTCTTTTTACATCGTGCGGGACTATCTGCAGGACTAGCTGCAAGTCTGTAAACAGGATTTCATAGAAGGGATTGTTGTCCCATTCATAAGATAGCATTTGCTGTTGTGCAATCAGTTTGCTGCGCATCTCGATGGGCGCGGCGTACTCCTCGGCCGGGTACCAGTCGATGTCGTAGTGGTCGTCATGGCCGGTGGCCAGTATAGCCTCGTCCCATTCACTCTCCGGTAACGCTGCAAGTGTGGATTGCAATTCAATGCCTACTGCTTCAAGGCGTTGCGCGATGGCTGGATCATCCGCTTTAAACAGCGGGTTTTCTGTCAACCACCATGACACCAGAAGCGATGCGCTTAACGCGACAACCAGTGCACTTGCGAGGGTCAGAAATAATCTATTCACAACGAAAACAAATACCCTTTGCCGCGAATGCTTTTAATCATTCTGGGCTCCTTTGAGTCGTCGTGCAGTTTTTTCCGTAGCCGTGAAATTCGCAGATCGATGGTGCGGTCTGAGCCATCGTGTTCCAGCCCGCGTAGTGCGCGGTTGATATCGTCGCGACTGAGTATCTGTCCGGCGTGGCTCGAAAGCAGCCAGAGTAACTCAAATTCCGCATCGGTCAGGCTGAGTGCTGCACCGGCCTTAGTCACTGTCCGGTCGGATTGACTGATCGTAAAATCATTAATGCAGATCTGTGGCGTTACTGCTGCTGCATCGCTGCCAACCGGTTGCGCTTTCTGGTGTCGTCGCAACAATGCACGTACCCGTGCCAGCAGCACCCGGGGTCGGACCGGTTTGGCCAGATAGTCGTCGGCTCCGGTTTCCAGCCCGGCGACCTCGTCAATGTCCTCGCCGAGAGCCGTTAGCATCAGGATAGGGCCGGTATAGGTCGGGCGTACTTTCCGGCAAACCGATAAGCCGTCGGTACCCGGAAGCATCACATCAAGGATTACCAGGTCCGGATTTCCACTGGCGATGCGATTGATGGCGTCGGTGCCATCGGTAGCGGTGCTTACCGTGAAGCCTTGCGATTCCAGATACTGCTTGACCAGACGGTTGAGGGATTCGTCGTCATCTACCAGCAATATAGTTTGAGCAATTGGAGTCATTGTTGGCCAGCGCGCAGGGGTATTTCATAGAGCGGCAATCATAATCGATTGTTGGAGCCGGCAATGTATCTGTTGTGTGTTATTTCTGTAGCAAAATTGTATGGGTCGACATAAATCCGGTGTTGAGTGCGCACTTCCGGCTACACAAGCGGTACCGAAGTGCGACAGAGATTACCGGTCCGGTGCCGTAAATTTGAATTCCACATCCAATGGGGAAACCTCAATGAAAGCATCGTTAGATCTTACCCGTACCGGCTGGCAGCTATGGGCTGCTATTGCCGCTTTAACGACGCTGACTGCCTGCGACGGTCAGCCTACTGATAACAACCTGAATAGGGCCTTTGCTGCCGCTGCGCAAGGGGCTGACTTGGCCAGTGCCCGCCAGCCGGATCGAGTGCCGTTGGTGGTTGGTGGTACTGACGTAAAACACGGCCGATACGAGTTTATGGCGGCGATACTGAACCGCAATGAGAGTGATCCGGTCGACGGTCAATTCTGTGGTGGCTCTCTGGTCGCCAGTGGCTGGGTGCTGACCGCAGCGCATTGTGTAGAGGATGCACGCTCGCGTGATGTCAGTGTGTTGCTTGGCCAGCGGAACCTCGACGGCACAGGAGGAGAGCAAATCAGAGTCAGTCGCATCGTATCTCATCCGGATTACCCGTCTAAGGGTTACCCGGATCTGGCGTTGCTTGAATTAGCCTCGGCCAGCCAGGCAAAGCCAATCTCACTTGCCTCTAGAGGGATGAATGAAGCTGCCCCGGGAGAAAGTGCGGTGGTCACCGGTTGGGGACAGATTTCTGAGAACGGGCCGGCAACCAATGAATTGCGCGAGGCGCGAGTGCCTGTGGTTGAGCATTCGGTTTGTAATCGAGCCTATGGGGGTGGAATTATTGAAGACGCCATGGTCTGTGCCGGTGGTAAAACAGACTCCTGCTATGGCGACAGTGGTGGTCCACTGTTTATTCAGCGCGACAACGCTTTTGTCCAGGCAGGTGTTGTGAGCTTTGGTGAACGCTGTGGTCTTGCTGATGTGCCCGGGGTTTATGCCAGAGTCTCCAGCTACCATGACTGGATTACCGCTTACATTGGAGACACCCCTCCGGATGGTGATCCCGATCCAGTCGATCCGATGACATTTTCATACAGCGGGGCATTGTACGGGTGGGGAGCCTATAAAAACGAACCTCGTGATCCGGAAACAATTTCGCTTGGCGAGGGTCAATTGCAGGCAACGCTGACGGTGCCGCGCAGACGTGCATTTGTATTATTTCTGGATCGCTATGATCCGGTAACCGGTGATTGGGAAGAAGTAGCCAGTGTAGACAGCCGTCGCGGAACAGCTGTGCTTGATTACTACGCTATGGAAGGGCAGTACGGGTTTACTGTTATGTCACTGGGGCGGGGAGGGCGCTATTCGCTGGAGGCGAATTTGTCGCGTTAGTGTGATGGATTGTTGAGTGCGGTCTGGCGCTACCGGAGCGGTAGCGCCGGTCTTTGTGCAGACAGAATGGGTAATGTTAATGGTCTCTTAAGCCTCGGACCCGATAGTTACCTCCATGTGATATTGGACTTGCGCTGATTGCAGTCTGGTGTGGCAGATGTGTTTTCTATCAATGAACAGAGACTGAGCAATGAAAAAATACTGCACGAATATTTTCCGTATAAACTCTACGCGCCTAATCGCAGTAGTTATCGCCACAGCGTCGGCTACCGCTTGTTCTTCAGAGGCTGATGAAGTCGTGGGCATGGTTAGCCCGGGTATGCAAGTGAGTGTTGGTAGTGATGATGAAGTGGCCGAATCTATAAGCTATGAAGACGACGTCAAAGGTCCGATTGACAGTGTAGCTGCGGATGGTTCACTGGTCGTGATGGGGCAGAAAGTCATTATAGATTTAAGCACCGGTTTTGATGTGTCCGCGAATCAGAACTGGGTAGAGGGCGATATAGTCGAAGTGACTGGTCTTCGAGCGGCTGATGGGTCTATACGGGCGAGCTATATATCGTTGCATACTGATGCCGTTGATGCCTATGAGCTTGCCGGCACCGTCAGTAATCTCGATACGATAAGCCGTGTTTTTAATATCGGCGGTTTGACTATCGATTATCAAGCGGTCGAGTCTGCCGATACGAAAGCGTTGAGTAATGGTGATCTCGTCGAAGTCAGCGATTACGATTTACGTTATGAGCCAGGCTCAATGAATCTGATCGCATCGTCTATCGAGCTCGAGCAACTGGAAGCTGAGGACGATGAACATGACGACGACTCCGACCGTCAATCCTCGCTGTCTGATGACTATGAGATTGAAGGTTTGATAACAGTCATTGATGCACCGTATGGGGTGACCGTCGATACCCTGCCGGTTCGGTTGCTCGCGACAACAGAGTTTGAACATGGCGATATTACCTCGCTGATGCTTGGTACCCCGATCGAGGTGGAGGGCAGGCTTGCGGCCGACGGTGTGCTCGAGGCATTAGAGGTGGAGTTTTTGGCGCACTAGGTGTGATTGTGTGGTCGGTGTTAGTCATTGGCCTCTCCTGCCCGACGCAAACCGCGTAAAGCAGTCAGGTTAGCCGCCTCGGCAATCGGGTTGCTTCGGGTGCGGGCCGGTACGCTTTGATGTTGAGTTCTGGTGTAGATCAGCCTGCGAGCACTGTGGCTGGAGACAAGTGCTGTTGGGTCAGTGTCCGGGTTCTCCCGGCTGAGTGTTCACACTGAAGTATCAGTCGAGCGGGTCTGGATGGCTGATTCAGAGGGGGCTGCCTTTGGCTGTTCCGACGATCAGGCAGGGCTCGTGCTGCGTTTCCAGCGTTGCTCGCAGCCCTGCTTAATTGATCTGTGTATTTACAGTGGAATTTCGGTGGTGTCTTTGATGTCGTCCATCACGAAGCTTGCGGAAATATCGGACAGTGGTACGCGCTTGATCAGGCGCTTGTAAAAGGTGTCGTAGGCTTTCACGTTAGCCAGTCGCACACGCAGAATGTAATCGAGATCGCCACTCATTCGATGCGCACCGACAATTTCCGGCAATTCCCGCACAGCGGCTGCAAATTTCTCCAGCCATTTTGAGTCGTGCTCGCTAGTGCGAACGAGGACAAATGCGGTTAGCTCCAGGCCCACTGCTTCGGCGTTCACTAGTGTAACGCGCCTTTTTATGATGTTGCTCGCCTCCATTTGCTTCACGCGTCGCCAGCAGGCGTTGCGTGAAAGGTTGACACGTGCAGCCAGTTGCTCAGCGCTGATTGATGCGTCTTTTTGCAAATGAGTCAGGATAAGGCGGTCAGTTTTGTCTATTTTTTCGTTCATGTTGGGATAATATCCCGAAATGGTTGTTTTTTGCGAAAAATATGAGAAGTATACTTTCTGCCAACCGCTAATATGACGTATCCCTTTCTGAGTGCAGCCCGATGGTTGATCAAGTAGCGAAGTTACCGAAAAAAACCGGCTTTATTCGACAATTTGTCGATCACCCGGCCAGCGTCGGTGAGACTTATTTCGGTCACATGAAATTTGCCGGGTGGTTTGCGTCGAAGCTGTTGCTGGCTGGTGGCGCGGCGCTCGTGCACGCTGTCATTCCACCACTGTTTGAGCATACTGCTGGCAACCAGGTGCGCGCACTTTTTCACACAATCGAAGACCGCGAGCAGTCACCAAACTAGCCGTGTGCATGGCGGTGTGCCTGCGGTCCGGGTCACGTCCTATCGGTGTGCCGCGTGGGTCTTTACTACCGCTTTTGGACCTATCGGCTCCGTTTGATCCGCAAAACGCTGGCACCATGGCCGGGTTCTGTTGATGTGAAGTGCCCTGTCGGCAGCCGGGCTAGACAAGTCATCACGCTGTTATGTTGGCAGCGCATCGCCAGAACGTATTGAGATAATGCTATAGTTTAGTGTCCGACGCAGCTGGAATGGTACAAACAGGCCATTTCTGAGCTGGAAAACGTGTCTACTGTACTGATTTGGAACCCGTTGCGGTATTGATAGCCATTTCAGTGATGTTTGCTGGCATCCAGAGGTCGATTGCTTTAGCTTGGTGGACTTCCTTGTCTTGTGTGAGTCGGTACACGCAGTACTATTTGCGCGCAGGTAGAGTTGTGATATCGCGCGGATAAAGTGTATTGGCAAACTCAAACGCTGTTCTGAGGGAAGAGCGGTTGAATATAAGTTTTAAACAACTGGAGGCATTCGTTTGGGTGGCCGACCTGGGGAGCTTTCGCAAAGCCGCTGAGCGGCTCAACACCACGCAACCGAATATATCCATTCGAATTTCCAGGTTGGAATCATCTCTCAACGTATCGCTGATGAAGCGAGACGCCGGATCGGTGCACCTGACACAAAAAGGTCTTGAGCTACTGGAGCGTGCCCGCCGGGTGGTGAGTGAGGCAGACGCTTTTATTGAAGCGTCGGGGAGCGATGCGCTGGTCAAAGGTGCCCTGCGGCTCGGCGTAACCGAGATGATTGTCCATACCTGGCTTCGGGGGTTCATGTGCAAGTTAAAAGATAAGTATCCTGACCTGGCGGTGGAATTTACTGTCGATCATTCGGGTAATCTGGAGCATGATTTAAGAGATCGATCCATCGATCTGGCATTTCAATGCGGTCCGTTTAATCGCCAGATGACGGGCAGTGTTGAGCTGGGAACCTACCCGTTGATATGGGTCGCATCACCGGCAATCGGCAGATCTTTTGGTGAGCATGTCTCGATACATGATCTGATGCGGCATCCGATCTTGACGCACGCATTGGGTACCCGGCCTTTTGAACTATTAGCCGCGCATCTGCGAGAGTATCCAGAATTAAAACCGCATCTGGTGCCGTCCAGAAATCTATCCGCCTGTCTTCACATGGCGCTTTGCGGTATGGGGCTGGCAATATTGCCACGGGCAATGGTCGAGGATGAATTACGCAGCGGGGAACTGCTGCAGATCAACTATCTCTGGGTGCCCGAGAATCAATCATTTCTGGCGCGTTATGATGCCGATAACTGTCCACATTTTGTGGCCACGGCAGCGCAGTTGGCCGGTCAGGTATCGAGCAATCATTTTTCGGCGTGAGCATGTTTTAAGCGGTCTCAATTAATGCAGAGATTTTGCACACCACAACTGGGTTTCGCTTTATTCGCACCGCCTGCCGAAATAACGGTGGTGATACCGGCTAATGCAGAGCAGGCGGGGGGCAGGTGAAACCACCGACAGGGTCGCCGAGTTGGCCAATATACCCGCGATGAGTCCTGCGTGCCCGCAGATTTCAACGCGTGTAGAGGTCCTAGCGTTTGTGGTGCGTACCCGAAACCCCTGGAGGCTCCAGATTCAAGCTGCCATCCGTGATTCGCCGGGGATTCCACGCCACCGTAAACGGTAACCCGGGCGACGGATTGTCATTCGCTGTCGGTTGATTCGGCTGAACGGTCGTTTTATTGATGCTTGTCAGGTGCAGCCGGTTGGTATTGTGTGGGATACTTCCGTTGCTCCAGACAGATTGCAGAGGATGGCGAGCTGCTCTGGCAACCTAATTCATAGAGAGAGAAGCGAGTAATGAAACAGAGAGTTCTTAAGTCCCTGATGGCGCTGAGCCTGACTGCGACCACCGGAAGCGTATTTGCGGCGGATGTGAAGCTTGGTGTATTTCTTGGCTTCACCGGCCCGATTGAATCCCTTGTGGCCAACATGGGTCCAGCTGCCGAGCAAGCAATCAAAGAAGTCAGTGATTCGGGTAAATTTCTTGCCGGAACCACAGTAACTGCGGTTCGCGCTGATACAACCTGCGTTGATTCCGCTGCAGCCACCGCTGCAATTGAACGACTGATTACTTCTGACAAGGTATCCGGTGTGATCGGTGGTGACTGCTCGGGTGTGACCACCGCAGCGCTGACCAATGTCGCTGTGCCAAATGGCATGGTGATGTTTTCACCTTCTGCAACGTCGCCTGCATTGTCTACCGTTGAAGACGGTGGTTTGTTTTTCCGCACCGCTCCTTCTGACGCACGGCAGGGTGTGGTGATGACCCAGGTCATTATGGATCGTGGCATTAAAGAAGTCGCCGTCACCTACACCAACAATGATTACGGTAAAGGCCTTGCTGATGCATTCCAGACATCTTTTGAAGCTGCTGGTGGTAGCGTGACTATTTCTGCATCGCATGAAGATGGCAAAGCAGATTACTCGGCGGAAGTGGGTGCGTTGGCATCCGCCGGCGGTGAGGCTCTGGTTGTTGCCGGTTACCTCGATCAAGGTGGTAAAGGTATCATTCAAGGTGCCCTCGATACCGATGCATTTGAAACGTTTGTACTGCCGGACGGTATGGTTGGTGATGCATTGCCGGCAGCAATCGGTCCTGACCTGAACGGTTCATTTGGTCAGGCGCCCGGCACTGACAGCGAAGGTGCAGGCAAACTGGTCGAAATGGCAACTGGTTATGATGCGTCATCACCATTCGCTGCAGAAAGCTATGATGCTGCTGCTTTGATCATGCTTGCAATGCAGGCGGCTGGTTCCAGCGATCCTGCAGACTACAAAGACAAAGTTTTTGATGTCGCCAATGCACCCGGGGAACTGATTCTTCCGGGGGAGCTGGAAAAAGCACTGAATATTCTCGCCAGCGGTGGTGAGATTGATTACGTCGGTGCGTCCAACGTGGAATTGATTGGTGCGGGTGAGAGTGCTGGAAACTACCGCGAAATCGAAATAAAGGATGGTGCACTGTCAACGGTTAAATACCGATAAGGTAATTGCCTTTCCTGCAACGGCCCGATCATTCGGGCCGTTTGCGTATGTGGCCGGAAAAATCAAATGGTGCCGGTCGCATGCATGAGAGAGTTTGCATTGCCGGCTGATTAGCCGGGCTTTGCTTTCGCTACCCTATAATGGCTGCCATCTCGCGGTGGCCTCAGTTAACGCAAGCCATCGGCATGTGCTTCAGGAATTCACGATCCATATGATAAGAGTCGAGAAACTCACAAAGCTCTTTGGTGGTTTTACTGCGGTGAATAATGCGTCGCTGGAAATTGCTACGGGATCGATCACTGGTCTGATCGGTCCGAACGGAGCTGGCAAAACCACACTCTTTAATGTGATAGCCGGTGTGCACAAGCCAACGGGAGGGACGGTCTTTCTGGATGGAGAAGACATCACCGGCTTGCCGCCGCACGAATTGTTTCATAAAGGCATGCTGCGTACCTTCCAGATTGCTCATGAGTTTTCAACCTTGAGCGTGCGTGAAAATCTTATGATGGTGCCGGGTGAGCAGGCTGGAGAATCTCTCTATGATGTCTGGTTCAAAGGTGCACAGGTCCGTGCTCAGGAAGCACAGGTTGCTGAGAAAGCCAATGAAGTGATCGACTTCCTGCAGATCGGCCATGTAGCGGATGAGTTGGCAGGTAATCTGTCCGGCGGACAGAAAAAATTGCTGGAGCTTGGTCGCACCATGATGGTCGATGCCAAGGTGGTGTTTCTAGATGAGGTGGGTGCCGGGGTTAACCGCACACTGCTTAACTCCATTGGCGATGCGATTGTCAGGCTCAATCGCGAGCGTGGCTATACTTTTTGTGTGATCGAACACGACATGGATTTTATCGGCAAATTGTGCGATCCGGTGATTGTAATGGCAGAAGGAGCAGTGCTTGCTGAAGGCAGTCTCGATGAAATAAAAGCCAATGAGCAGGTGATCGAAGCCTATCTCGGACGCGGATTAAAAAATAAGGTTGCGTCATGAGCTATCTGATTGGTGAGGGCATGACGGGTGGGTATGGCGGTGCCGATATCCTCCATGACTGCACGATAGCGGCAGAAAAGGGTGAAATTGCCGTTATTGTCGGGCCCAACGGTGCCGGTAAGTCAACGGCGATGAAAGCGATTTTCGGCATGCTGAAAATTCATACCGGCAAAGTGATGCTCGACGGTGAAGAGATCACCGCGCTGTCACCGCAAGCCCGGGTCGGAAAAGGCATGGCGTTTGTGCCGCAGACCAACAACGTGTTCCCTTCAATGTCAGTCGAAGAAAATCTCGAAATGGGGGCCTTCCTGCGACGCGACGACATCAATACCACCATGGAACAGGTGTATGAGTTGTTTCCGATTTTAAAAACAAAACGCAAGCAGAATGCCGGTGAGTTGTCCGGTGGGCAGCGACAGCAAGTCGCGGTGGGGCGTGCGTTGATGACGCAGCCGAAATTACTGATGCTTGATGAACCCACAGCAGGTGTCTCCCCCATTGTAATGGACGAATTATTTGATCGTATTATCGAGGTTGCACGCAGCGGGATATCCATCCTGATGGTTGAGCAAAACGCACGACAAGCGCTTAACATCGCTGACAAGGGTTACGTTCTGGTGCAGGGTGCCAACCGCTACACCGATACCGGTGAAGCATTGCTGAATGACCCTGAAGTTCGCAAAAGCTTTCTGGGAGGCTGATGATGGAAGATTTCTTAAATGCTTTTGCGCTGATATCGAATTTTGTTCTGGTGCCGGCAATCGCCTATGGCAGCCAGTTGGCACTCGGAGCGCTGGGTGTAACACTGGTGTTTGCGATTCTGCGGTTTTCCAATTTTGCCCATGGCGATACCATGGCGTTTGGCACCATGGTAACGATACTGGTGACCTGGTGGTTCCAGTCAATGGGCATCAGTCTCGGTCCGCTACCGACTGCGTTGCTGGCGCTGCCTTTCGGCATAGCTGCGTGTGCAGCGTTTTTACTGATCAGCGATCGTCTGGTGTATCGATTCTACCGACAACAGCGCGCTGACCCGGTCATCTATCTGATCGCCTCTGTGGGGTTGATGTTCGTCACCAACGGCTTTGTTCGTTTTATTATCGGACCGGATGATCAGCGCTTTGCCGATGGCGAACGCTTTATAATTCGTGCGCGTGAATTCAAGCAGATGACCGGCATGGCAGAGGGCATCACGATCAAAGTGAGCCAGGGTATTACCGTCGTCACGATGATTATTGTCGTGGCAGCGTTGTTCTGGTTCCTCAATAAAACTCGCGCTGGTAAATCTATGCGTGCGTATTCAGACAATGAAGATCTAGCCTTATTGTCGGGTATAAACCCGGACCGGGTTGTAGCAATTACCTGGATTCTGGCCGCGGCACTGGCCACCATAGCCGGGACTCTATACGGTCTCGATAAATCCTATAAGCCATTCACCTATTTTCAGTTGCTGCTGCCGATATTTGCCGCTGCCATTGTCGGGGGGCTTGGCAATCCGTTGGGGGCGATAGCCGGGGGCTTTGTGATCGCTTTTTCGGAGATCTTTGTCACCTATGCCTACAAAAAGTTTGCCTCCTACGCATTGCCTGAAGAGTGGGCCACTGGCGGACTGTTGCAGCTGCTATCTACGGATTATAAATTTGCGGTCAGCTTCATGATATTACTGTTGGTGTTGCTGTTTAAGCCTACCGGCATATTCAGGGGGACAGGCGTATGAAGGGCATTTTTCGTCATGTGTTTTTCTTCGGCATAATGGTCGGTCTGATCGTGCTTGTGGGCCAGATGCAAAGCTGGAACCTGGCGCTGTCTATTTTAAACCTGTGCCTTATCTCTTCAATCATGGCGCTTGGCGTGAACATGCAATGGGGATACGCCGGTTTGTTTAATGTCGGTGTGATGGGTTTCGCCGCACTCGGTGGCCTGGCCGCGATGCTGATCTCGATGCCTCCGGTGCACGAGGCGCTGGCGGTGGGTGGCAAAGGCGTGTTTTTCGGGTTGCTTATTCTTGTCGCTACCATTGCTGTGTGCGTCTTCCTTTACCGGAAGATCGCGTTCCCGCCGCTGCGTATGCTGCTGGTCATTGTGGTGTCGATTGTTGGCTATTTTCTACTGCGATCAGTGCTTGATCCCGCCACCGTGGCGATCGAAAAAGTCAATCCGGCCGCGACCGGTTACCTTGGCGGATTCGGGCTGCCGATCATACTTTCATGGCCGGTCGGCGGCATCCTTGCCGGTGCTGCTGCCTGGCTTGTTGGAAAAATAACGCTCGGGTTGCGAACAGACTATCTGGCTATCGCCACACTCGGTATTTCAGAAATAATCGTTGCTGTCTTAAAGCACGAAGACTGGTTAACCCGTGGGGTTAAAAATGTCACTGGTTTGCCGCGGCCAGTGCCCTATGAGGTAAACCTGCAGAAGGCTGACTGGTTCCTCGAGTTGGCCGCGCGCTTTGGCATGGATCCGGTCACGTTCTCCAGTATTTTTGTCAAGTTGTGTTATGGATTGCTGTTTGCGGTCGTGCTGCTGATTGTGCTGTACCTGTCTGAGAAAGCGCTGCGTTCGCCCTGGGGCCGGATGATGCGGGCAATTCGTGACAATGAAGTCTCCGCCAGCGCGATGGGAAAAAATATCAAAGCCCGCCACCTGCAGGTATTTATTCTGGGGTCGATTGTGGTGGGAATCGCCGGTGCTATGTTAACGACGCTTGATGGTCAGTTGACCCCCACCGCCTATCAGCCGCTTCGATTTACATTTTTGATCTGGGTGATGGTCATTGTGGGTGGTTCCGGTAATAACTGGGGGGCTGTACTGGGGGGATTCGTGATCTGGTTCTTCTGGATCGAGGCAGAGCCGCTAGGTCTGTGGCTAATGGACGTTCTGACGTCGGGTCTGGACACGGATAGTGCATTGCGGTTGCATTTGCTGGAGTCGGCAGCGCATATGCGTCTGATGACGATGGGGCTGATACTGCTGCTTACGTTGCGTTTTAGTCCGCGAGGGTTGTTGCCGGAACGCCGCTAGCCATGGCCGACTCAAACAAAGGCTTTGCGGAGCCTTTTGACGAACCGATACCCTATCGCAAGCGCGTGCGCGAATATTACCTCGCGCTCGGATATGACACGCCCTATCGCTGGGCGCACTATGCTGATGTGCCCTTCACCGCTCTGCAAAAGCCGCTCAGTGAGTGCACGGTAGCCGTGGTGACCACCGCAGCCCCCTATAAACCGGATGCTGGCGATCAGGGGCCGGGCGCAAGCTACAACGGTGCGGCGAAGTTTTATGCGGTTTATCAGCTCGACTCGAGCTCTGATCCCGATCTGCGTATTTCGCACGTCGCCTATGATCGGCTGCACACCAGCGCCTGCGACAGCGCCAGCTGGTTGCCACTGAACCAGCTTCGGTTATTGGCCGGTAGCGGGGTGATCGGTGGTGTCGCGCCTCATATTTTCGGTTTACCGACTAACCGAAGTCACCGAACCACCCTGGAGGTCGATTGTGTCGAGTTGCTCAAACGGGTCCAGCGGGATTCTATTGACGCCTGTGTGTTGGTGCCGAATTGCCCGGTGTGTCATCAATCTGTCAGTCTGGCCGCGAGGCACCTTGAACAAGCGGGCATAGCCACGGTGATCATGGGCTGTGCACGGGATATCGTTGAGTACGTCGGTGTACCACGACTAATGTTCAGCGATTTCCCGCTCGGTAATGCTGCCGGGAAGCCGGGCGATCCGCAATCGCAGAGACAGAGCCTGACGTTAGCGCTGCAACTGCTGGAGCATGCGCCGGCGGCGCGAACAACCGTACAATCGCCGCAGCGGTGGTCTGATAACCCGGAGTGGAAGCTGGACTTCTACAACATTGAGCGAATTGCGGCGCCGGAGCTTAGGCGCTTACGGGCGCAATTCGATCAGCAGAAGCAGGCGGCGCGGAAGATCAGGCAGTAAGGTCGCTAGTTGCTTTGGATAAAAAGCGGTGTGGCGTGCGCGAGCTTTTGGTTATATTGAAGCTCGCAGTGGTATTCTAGCGTGCGGAAAGGTGCGTGATAGTTATTCATACGCGAGCGATGCAGGGTGCACTGCGCATCGAGCCATTCCTGGTTCTCACCACCTTCGCGGGCAGCGGCACAAGCCAGACGCGCTTGAGCTCGATCAGAAAAAACACGGCGCAGATTTTCGCGCGCGTTCAGGCACTGCTGGTTGTCGTCATCAGTGGCTTCGGTGTAGTCGAGCCCCGGCAGTTGCTCCCTCGATTTTTCAAGATCGCAGGCTCTGGCCCGTTGCGCCAGCGATCCTTTACTGAGATCGTAGTAGATCGCGGCGGCCTGACTGCACTTGTGCCATTGTGAGGCGTCGCAGTCACCGGTATTCTCGATCAGCTTTTCAACATTGGTATCCCAATAGGCGTCAACTCGAACACAGGACGCATCAGCGTAGGCGGTTGTCATAAGCACTGCAGACAGAAGCAATGCGAGGGTAGACCCGCCAAACCAATGGGTCACGCCGGTAAAGTTTCTTGAGAGTGTACTCATACGTGTTGCTAATCGATCCGGTGACGAGTTACTGAGTCGGTAACGGCTATCGATTAGAAAACTTGCATGCGGCAGGCCGCAAACTGTTGGGATGTAGGGTGTTGCTGAGCATGCTGCTTGTATGACATAGGATCAAAGTTGAGACCGTCCGTTATCGCCGCTTTTACCGGTGCTTAATCGTTTTGTCGTCCCAAGGCGGGATTGGCGTGAATTTATCGATCAGAAAATCGATAAATGCCCGCACCCGGGTGCTGAGGTGACGACGATGTGGGTACACGGCAAGTATATTCGAACTGTCGTGTGTGTGTTCGGTTAATAAGGGTACCAACTCCCCGGAATCCAGCGATGGCTGGGTCACGAAGGTGGCAAGCCTTGCAATACCGATGCCGGCTTTTACCGCTTCGTGTAATGCCGACGCGCTGTTAGTCCGGAAGTTACCATCGATGCTGAGGACTTTGATGTCATCGCCGCTGCGAAATTGCCAGTCATTGAAGTGGTGGATCGAAGAATGGGTCAGGCAGTTGTGCTGCAGCAGGTCATCCGGGTGTTCGGGGGCGCCATACTTTTCTATGTAAGACGGGGCCGCGCAGATTACCCGCTTGTTGGTCGCCAGCTTACGACTAATCAGTGATTGATCAAGAACCTCTTCACTGATCAATATCGCCAGGTCTATGTGCTCGCTGATGAGGTCCACCTGTCGCTCTGTCAGGGATAGCTCGACTCGTAGTTCAGGGTGCAGCGCCATAAACTCGGGCATCACCTTGCAGAGTTGGGTCCGGGCAAACGCCGAAATAGCAGTCACATTCAGGGTGCCGGTAACGCGGCTTTGCAAGGCCGTCACCTCGAGCTCTGCCTGTTCTATCTCAAGCAGAATGCTGCGGCAGCTCTCCAGAAAAATACCCCCTTCATCGGTCAGTCTGAGGCTTCTTGTGGTGCGTTGAAACAGCCGAACTGATAACCGGTCCTCAAGACGAGATATCAGTTTGCTGACCGCAGATGGCGTCAGGTCCAATTCTCTAGCCGCGGCAGAGAAGCTGCCGAGTGAGGCAACACGGGTAAAAACAACCATTTCGTTGTATCGGTCTTGCACGAATAGTTCCGTTAAAATCTTGGTGTGAATTGTATTCACAAGTATTGGTGCGCTGAATGG
>CALKXD010000055.1 GCA_938003855.1 uncultured Granulosicoccaceae bacterium
TTCCTTTATGGACTACACGATGCCGCGCGCGGATACCATACCCTCGATAATATTTTCCACTCAAAATATACCTTGCAAGAATAATCTACTGGGTATTAAAGGGGCAGGAGAGGCAGGCGCGATAGGGTCACCACCGGCGGCGATCAATGCGGTCGTCAACGCTCTGCAGCCACATACCGGATTGAACCATATAGATATGCCGGCAACTGATCAAAAGATCTGGCAGCTGCTAAACACCAGTGTGTGATTAAAGTTGAACCGGACTGCTTGTCCCGGTAATTGTTTGGTGCGCTAAATTCCGGTGCAGTGTGAACGCACCGGCGAGATTGCCTGGGACGGTAACCTTTCGGAGGAATGCCTGTTTCGCCGGTATTTTCAAGGCGGCTATCGTGTTTTGTAGCAGGCTTTAGGATTGTTAAATATTCTTTTGGTAAATTCTAGCTTCCAATAATAATATTTCTTATCGAAGGCCGAAAATGAATTCGGTTTACTTACAGGCTATATTTTTTTCGGTTGCCAATGGCGGTGGTCTTGGTAGTGTACGCAGGCTCCTGCATAGTTCAAACACGCCCTTGCGTTTATCGTTTAAATCAATCCACGCGGCGTATCATTGTCTGTTACCGGGTTAATATGAATACCCATTTACTGTGCCCGGGTTCCACAGAACCAACTGGAAAATCGGTGTGGTCTATGGGTTAAACCAGCTCACCCTTACTATGTCACTCTATCCCCCATTGCTGAAGTATATCCTGATTGTGCTCACCGAGCTCTGGTGGCGCGCGTCTATAGGTGGCGGGGGATCGGGACATCTTTGCCGGAAAGGCGACCGTGTGTATCACGGTGCCGTCGTCGCGACTCAGGGGCACATCAACTCCTCGGGACCGGACGTGAGGGTCGTCGAAGACTTCCGGAATAGTATTGATCGGTCCGCAGGGTACATCAACTGCGGCGAGTTTTGCGATGATGTCACGCTTGGTGATCTTTGAAATTTGATGTGAAATTAATGTATCAACCTGATCCCTGTGGGTTGCACGCGCTTCATTGGTAGAGAAGCGTGCATCATCGATCAGGTCTGTGAGACCCAGCGCCGTGCACAGTCGTGCAAATTGGCCGTCATTGCCGACACTGACAATTACGTGGCCATCGCTTGCCGGAAACACGCGGTAAGGCACGACGTTGGGATGATTGTTACCCAAGGGTTTTGGTTCAATGCCACCATTCAGCCAGTTTGAACCCTGATTCGCCAGCATAGCGATCTGACAATCCAGTAGTGCGCAATCGATATGCTGGCCCAGACCCGTGCGATGACGGTAGTTTAATGCGGCCAGAATAGCCGTGACTGCATTCATCCCGGTGAACAGATCGCAGACTGCCACACCAACTTTCATTGGCTCTGCTCCCGGTTGACCATCGGGCTGCCCGGTCACACTCATGAGTCCGCCCATTCCCTGGATAAGGAAGTCGTAACCGGCTCTGCCGGCGTAAGGGCCGTCCTGACCGAAGCCGGTGATTGAGCAATAGATCAGTGCAGGATTTAGTTTTTTCAGGGTGTCGTAGTCCAGCCCGTATTTAGCAAGCCCTCCCTGCTTGAAGTTCTCGACGACGATATCGGCTTTCAGGGCCAGTGCGCGGACGGTGTTGGCTCCCTCGACGGTGGAAAAATCGAGAGTGACTGATCGCTTGTTGCGATTGCAGCAGGTGAAGTACGCTGCATCGGAGCGCTGTTCGTCCGTCGTAGGTAAAAAAGGGGGACCCCATTTACGGGTATCGTCACCGCCGGCTGGTGACTCGATCTTGACCACATCGGCACCGAGATCCGCCAGAATCTGTGTTGACCATGGGCCTGCCAGAATGCGACTGAGATCAAGTACACGGACACCGTGCAGAGCGCTGTTGTTGTCATCAGTGGGAGCCATCAAGAGGTCCTTGTATCTGCTGGAATAACGGTGCCGTTTACAGGGTAATCGAAAACTGACATGCTTCCAAAGACTGAAATTCAGGCTTCTTGCATTACGACAAGGAGCAACCAGCCCGGGATACAGAATGGATTTTACCTTAACTGAAGAACAAACCGCTTTGCAGGACACCGTGCGACGTTTTGCCCGATCTGAACTACCGGCAATTGCGGCTGAAGTAGAAGCGAATGATCACGCGCCAGGGCCGGATGTGCTGAAAAAATTTGCCGACCTTGGACTTCTGGGGGTTAATCTTCCGGTTGTCTATGGCGGTGGTGGCTTGAGTCACCTCGACGCGGTACTGGTGTTAGAGGAGGTAGCTAATGTATCTATTGCCGTGGCATTTCCGGTTTTCGAAAGCAGCTTTGGTCCGGCGCTGGCGATATCTAACTTTGCACCCGCAGAGCTGTGCGATCGGGTTCTGCCACGGGTTTGCACGGGTGACATGGTTATCGCCGTTTCAATGTCAGAGCCGTCGGCAGGAACGGCCGTGACCGATCTGACCACGCGCGCACAACTGCAGGGCGATAAGGTGATTTTAAACGGTACCAAGCGTTGGTGCTCCGGTGCCGGACACGCTGATGCCTATGTTGTCTATTGCCGTCTGTCTGATGAACCCGGTGCCAAGGGCGTTGGCGCGGTGCTGGTTGAAAAAGACTGTGACGGGCTCAGCTTTGGCAAGCGTGAGCAACACATGGGGTTTCGCGGCGTGCACAGTGCAGATATGTTTTTTGATTCTGTTGAGGTACCGGCGGCAAATATTATCGTTCCGGCTGGCGGGTTTAAAAAACTGATGGAAGCGTTTGATCTGGAGCGTTGTGGTAATACAACGATGAGTCTGGCTTGTGCTCAGTCGGCTTTCGACTATGCGCTGGATTACGTCCAGCAGCGGGAACAGTTTGGCAAGCCGCTGGTCGATTTTCAAGCGGTGCAGCTGTCACTGGCAGAAATGAAAATGAAGCTTGATGCGTCACGGTTGCTGCTTTACCGTGCCGTTGTTAACGCGCAGAGTGGACTGCCTTCGGTTGGCGAAAGTTCTATCGCAAAGTGCTTTGCAAACGAGATGACGCGTGAGGTGACAGGCAAGGCGATGCAGGTGATGGGCGGTTACGGCTACTCCAGAGAATACCCTATCGAGCAAAAGATGCGTGATGCCTGGGGTTGGGGTATCGCCGGCGGTGCGATCGATGTGCAAAAGACTAACATTGCTGCCAGTCTGATAGGGCGACGGTTCAATCAACGGGCTAAGTAGTTTTAGTTTAAAACGCGTAGTCAGGACCCGTGCTGACTACGGCGAGTTACGTCGAATGTCAAGGCACAGCCCCCGGTGATCCCTGCAGGGGCATATAACGGCATGGCCAAGACGCAAAGTGCCCCTCAATTAACCACAGGTTTAAGCGGCACAGCCCGTATAGACATTGATGTGTTCCGGATAAATCGCAGCAGAGACTGTTCAAATCGACCACTGATCTGGCGCTGCAAGGTGGTTTGATCTGTCAAAAAACCGTATCCGTACTATTATCCAGTAAGTCATTGACGTTTTTCTAAGAGCAGGGAGGGA
>CALKXD010000056.1 GCA_938003855.1 uncultured Granulosicoccaceae bacterium
GATGGGCCAGTACATACGGTGTGAGCAGCTCATACGGCAACAATATCAAAGTAACGGATGACAACCGCATTATTTTAATCAGGGACGGGGAAGCCAGAATCTTCGATAATTAATACTTCAGATTCACCATCAAAGGTGCTCGCAAGAGTAACTACTCAACGGCACCGACCGAATCGATCCTGCCGGCTGGCAAGCCGGCAGTTCTAATTCCGCCAAGGCATCAATCCGCTAACTAACAGCGGATATATGAAGGCCGAAAGACCTTCTGGTTACAGCAAGGTCCAACGGCAATCAGCTCACGCTTGCCTGACCGCAGCAATCTCCCACACGGCTTTTGGTTGCTCGTACCGGTTAATACGCATATGCTGCCGG
The DNA here is from genome assembly GCA_938003855.1 of uncultured Granulosicoccaceae bacterium. Classification (GTDB taxonomy): domain Bacteria; phylum Pseudomonadota; class Gammaproteobacteria; order Granulosicoccales; family Granulosicoccaceae. The sequence goes on from CALKXD010000056.1 coordinate 373, forward strand.
TGGGCGACCAACCAGCCATTGGAAAACAGCCAGTCGACAGTGGCTTCATCAAAGAAGCGCTTGGTTTCGTTGCCGATCTGATAATAATTCTCTTCTATTTGGCGGACCCCCCCGGCGCCGTAATTTACATCGGCCGTTGAATTCAACCGGCACAGTAACAGCCCGCCGACCGCACATTGTGCGTGTATTTGCGCGATCAGATCAGCAGTTTCGTCAAGACTGAAATAGTGCAGACACAGACTCGCAATAATCACCGGTACTGACTGATGCCTGATCGGAAAGGCATCGCGAAGGTCAGCCACATGGAAAGTACACCGCGGGTATTTATGAGCGGCGGTCGATATGGCAATAGCATCTTTGTCTACCCCGATGACTTTCACACCAGCCGCTTGTAGCGTGCCGGTATCCCTGCCGTCACCACAACCAAGCTCAATAATCTCTTCTTCATCAGCTCTGGACACGATATCCGGCATCCAGTGGGCCAGCCAGTTGTCGGCAATCTCAGTTGGCATCAAACAAAACTCCTATACATCACTAGTCAAACAATATCCAGATGCCGTTTACGCAGGCATATAAAATCCATCAGCAGTGACGCGGCTGCCAACGCCGTTATCTCTGCATGATCGTAGTCAGGGGCGACTTCCACCAGATCCATCCCGACAATGTTAATTCGCTCAAGCCCCCGTATAATTGATTGCGCCTGCCAGGTGCTCAGGCCACCGCAGACCGGTGTTCCAGTGCCAGGGGCAAAAGCCGGGTCAAGTCCGTCTATATCGAACGATAAGTACGCGGCACTGCTACCCACGACTCTTTCTATTTCTTTTATCGTCGCCGGCACACCGTTTAGATGAACGCTGTTGGCATCATAGATCGTGCAGCCATGCGTGCTGTCGTTCATGGTGCGCAGGCCTACCTGTATAGAATGCGAGGCATCTATCAGACCTTCATTAATGGCGTGGTAAAACATAGAGCCATGATCGATACGCTTTTCAGGCTCCGCCCAGGTATCGGAGTGCGCATCTATCTGGATTAACGCCAGCGGCCCGTGTTTTTCGGCGTGCGCCTTGATCAGCGGATACGAAACCGAGTGATCACCACCCATCGATATTAAAAACGGCGTCGCTGCCAGAATTTCTTTGGCCTGTTGATAAATGGCCTCAGGGATTGATTGCGGGTGACCATGATCAAAATAGCAATCACCATAGTCGACCATTCGCAAGGTTTCGAACGGGTCGAATCCCCAGGGCCAGGGACCGCCGTTCCAGGCAAGGTTGGTGGACACCGCCCGTATCGCACGCGGACCAAAGCGCGCACCGGGACGGTTAGTGACCGCCAGATCATAGGGAATACCCCAGGTGGTGATATCGCTGCCGGCCAGGTCTCGCGAGTAGACGCGACGGAACAGGCTGAGCACACCTGAATAGGTGGGCTCATACCCTATGGAATTTGACTTGTCTGCGTTGATCGCCTGATCAATCGAGGTGCTCATGGGTCGGACTCGATTATGAAGTACCGCCCATGGTAAACCAGTCAATCGCAAGAGTCGCGGCTGTACTATCCAGAATTTGCAGAAATGATCGATCACATCGGGGCCCGCTTGCAATACACATCGATCAGCGCACATCTACGCACCCGGCAACCTCTCCGGTTGTCCCTCAGCGGATTTTCCAATAATCTGTGATGACAATTAAACTCGGAGGAAAACCCATTGAAAACAATTAAAGGACCTGGCTTGTTTCTCGCCCAGTTCGGTGGCGACACAGCCCCTTTCAATTCCTGGGACTCAATAACGAAATGGGCCGCCGAGTGTGGCTACAAAGGCGTTCAGGTGCCCAGCTGGGATGGTCAGCTGATTGACCTCGACAAGGCCGCCAGCTCGAAAGACTACTGCGACGAATTCAAAGGCGTGGCGGAAGCAAACGGCGTAGAAGTCACAGAGTTGTCAACACATCTACAGGGCCAACTGGTCGCCGTACACCCGGCCTACGACGACGCCTTCGACGGCTTTGCCGCACCGCAGGTCCGCGGCAATCCCAAAGCGCGGCAGGCCTGGGCGGTTGATCAGGTGATGAAAGCACTGGAAGCATCGAAAAACATGGGCATCGGTGCGCACGCCACCTTCTCCGGCGCGCTGGCCTGGCCCTATGTCTACCCGTGGCCGCAGCGACCGGCCGGACTGGTGGAAACCGCCTTTGATGAGCTTGCAAAACGCTGGCGACCACTGCTGGATAAAGCCGACGAATGCGGCGTCGACGTCTGCTACGAAATCCATCCGGGAGAAGACCTGCACGACGGCATTACCTTCGAGATGTTTCTGGAACGAGTCGGTAACCATGCACGATGCAACATGCTTTACGACCCCTCTCACTACGTGTTGCAGCACCTCGACTACCTGGCCAACATCGACATCTACCACGAACGCATCAAGATGTTTCACGTCAAAGATGCCGAACTCAACCCGACCGGCAAGCAGGGAGTATACTCGGGTTATCAGCCCTGGGTTGATCGCGCCGGTCGCTTCCGCAGCCTGGGCGACGGACAGGTAGATTTTGTCTCTATATTCTCGAAGCTATCCGCTTGCGGCTTTGACGGCTGGGCGGTGGTCGAATGGGAATGCTGCCTGAAGCACCCCGAAGATGGCGCGGTCGAAGGCGCACAGTTCGTTAATGATCATATTATCCGTGTCACCGAAAAAGCCTTTGACGACTTCGCAGACGCCGGCACCGATGACGCCGCCAACCGCCGCATGCTGGGTATAGAGGGCTGACACCATGGCAGAAGAAACCAAACCCGCACGTATCCGCCTCGGTATGGTTGGTGGCGGACGCGACGCCTTTATCGGGGGCGTGCATCGCATTGCCTCGCGCATCGACGACCACTACGAACTGCTGGCCGGTGCGTTTTCCTCCACCGCTGAAAAATCGCAGGCATCGGGGGCTGACCTTGGTATAGCGCAAGACCGCGCCTACAGCAGCTATGTCGAAATGGCCAGCGCCGAAGCACAACGTGACGACGGCATTGAAGCAGTCAGTATAGTGACCCCCAACCATCTGCACTGCGCCGTCGCTTGTGAGTTTCTCAAGCACGGTATTCACGTTATATGTGACAAACCACTGACCTCAACACTCGACGACGCCAAGGCTCTGGTCGAGCAGACCAAACGCTCCGGCGCACTGTTTATACTTACCCACAACTACACCGGCTACCCGATGATACGGCAGGCTCGCCATATGGTTGCCGACGGCCAACTGGGGGACATACGATTAGTGCAGGCCGAGTACCCGCAGGACTGGCTATCCACCAAACTGGAAGAAACAGGCCAGAAGCAGGCTGGATGGCGCACCGACCCGGCGCGCTCTGGTCTGGGGGGCTGTATTGGCGATATAGGAACACACGCGTTTAATCTGGCGACTTTCGTCAGCGGGCTCGAACTGCAATCACTGTGTGCTGACCTCGACACCTTCGTTGATGGCCGGCAACTCGACGACAACGCTCATGTCATGCTTCGCTTTGCCGGTGGCGCCAAAGGCATGATCTGGTCCAGCCAGGTCGCTCCCGGCAACGAAAACGCCTTACGACTGCGTGTCTACGGCAGCAAGGGCGGACTGGAGTGGAGCCAGGAAGATCCCAACTATCTATGGTTTACACCACTCGGCGAACCCAAGCGCTTACTGACACGCGGTGGTAGCGGCGCACAGGATCCAGCCAACGATGTCACGCGTATCCCTGCCGGCCACCCGGAGGGCTACCTTGAAGGCTTCGCAAATCTATATACCGGCGCCGCTCATGCCATCAATGCGCGGCGTGAAGGCAAAGAAGCAGATACATCCCTGCTGCCTTCAGTACAGGACGGTCTGGCAGGCGTTGCGTTTGTGACGGCTGCAGTGACATCGTCCAGCAAGGGCGGTTCATGGGAGCAGCTGGATATCTAGGAACCTGCAGCACCTGCGGATGACGGCTGGCCTGCTTTATCAGCGGCCACCGGTTTCCAGATTTTCCCGTCACCCGGCAATCATAGGGCTCCCTCTTGCGGGAGCCTTATGATCAGCAGCCGCTCTTAAATCGACACCTGAACAACCGCACTGAACTTGTTTCTGGCACACCGGCTACCAGGGTCAGCAGGCGCTGTCTCTACAGACAACTTACCCGCCAGTGGCCAGGTTAACCGGCTTACTAAACAGGCACGGTAACGCCGCCTTTCATCGGCCAGTGCTGCGCTCAAAGGCACACTCACCTGGCTTGTGCCCTGCCCGCCACTACGGTGCATTGTGCACCACCAGTTGTGGATACGGGATCGTCCAGCCATGATCATTGGACACCGCCACACAGGTTTGCTGTATTAATCGCTCCAGCCGGAAGTAGTCGCCCGCCACACTGCTGTCGACGGACAGCAGTATCATATAATCGAGCGATGACGTGTTGGCACTGGCCAGCTCAACCACCAGTGATCGCAGTGTTTTTTTATAACCGGCCTGCGCCAGGGATATTTGCATCGCAGCTTCTATAGCGGTGGGTATTTCGACCAGGCTGATGGCCTGATGCGCGTAATCAAAACCGAAAGTACCTGCCACCATGAAGGAGTCCTGCCGTGTCATATTGGTCAGGCTCATCGAATAAAACTCGGACGTTGGATAGGTGACCGACATACCACCACGGATCGAAACCTCGACCAGATCAGGGGTTTGCACTCTGACCTTGCCCATCGTGCCATCAGCCAGTAAAACGATATCGTCCCGGTCCGTGGGAAACCACAACTGGTTTTTTACCGGCCGACTCACCAATCCGGCCACCACGCTTAACGGCAGCCGTATTACGCCGTCGAGTGCCGGGTTGCGCAACACCGTAGTCAGGTTTAAAGACATCACCTGCCACGGCAGGCCGTTGTACATAACACGCTGATCTTCACGCACCGCGCCCAGATTCAGCAGCAACCTGGCCTCTTGAACATAGTCCGGCAGAAACTGGCGGAAACTAAGCACCGCACCGGCTATTAATAACAACGCAATCGCCAGCAGCAGTAAATCCTGCCGCGCATAGATCACCACCAACCCGGCACACACTGTCAGAATAACCGTCACCAGATAGAAGCTGTACTCTGCCAGCCGATACCAGGGGTTCTCGCGACGCAGCGCTTTAGTGGTAAATTTAGTGCTGTACAACCACCAGATAGAACGCATGGCTCCCCAGGCCACTACAGCGGCGGTCAGCATCATCAGTAGCGTTAAACCACGCCCGAGCACAAACTGCCTGGTGGCAGGCCACATACCGCTGACAAAGGAAGTCTCATCATTGGTGAGCCGGTCAAGCTGCGATTGCGCAACCAGCTGCTCCTGCCGAAACTGGTCCTGATCATCTTTCCACTTCACTTCCAACTCCGCCAGACGTGTCGCGGTCTCTGTGGAAAGCGTTACGGTGGTTATCGCCCCTATTGCAAGCAGGGCCTGCTCCGTGGCAATGATTCTGGCTGCGGAACTGGTTATCTGATCACGCAGATCGGATATCTGGCGGGGCTTTTTCGTTAGTGATTTCAGAGAATCAACCAGCGGCTTTAGGATATCGAGCAGATCCTGACGCCAGTCGATCTGTACTTTCGCGTCTTCGATCACCGCAGTGATATCGGTATTGCCCAGGGCGACCAGCTCAAAGGTGGAACTGAGTGTGGTGATATCAGCCAGCGTCTCTTCCAGCTGCTGCCTCTCGTCAAGTAATTCTCCGTCTTTGGCCCCTCGCAATTGATCACGCAGCACACCGCGCTGCACAAGCTTTTTCTGCAGCAGTGCGTTTAGCTCTTCGAGGCGGGTTAATTGCGGAGTCGGCCAGCTAACGAGCGCACCGGGCAGTTCACTTTGCGCGATGGCCAATGACTGAAGCCAGCAAACCAGCAAGACAACAACAATAGAACGTTGAACCATGATCAGCAATTGTAGACGGGGTACCGGCACAATAACCGATTGCGTTATCTCACGTCGCACACGGCCGGCGTAGATTTCCAACCAGACACAAATTATGGATCATTGGGTGAAGGATTAAGCCGGCTTCAGTCGACCAGACAGAATCGACCGGTCTGTCGCCAATAAGGTTTGCTATTCCGGTGGCAGATTTTCTTTTAAAAAAATCTCGATACGAATGCGTTCCTGCATAGCGTTAAACGGCACTGCATCAACGGTTGAGCGCATCAGCCTTACCGCACTGCGCACGATGTGGCCGGTGTCCTGTGAGATCAGCGCATCAAACTGCCCTCGCAGCAGCGCACCGCGTGACTGCGGGGTAAGCTCGTGAGCAATCACAATCAGCGGTTCGGCTCTGGAATGTAAAAACTCGATCAAGCCGTCGTTGGTGGCTGACGACGAATAGATACCACGTATGTCTGACCACTCGGCAAACGCACCGGGCAACAGCTTTGCAGCAACTTCTTTGTCGTCGCCGGCTTCTATAGAAGGCAGCACTTTCAGGTGCGGGAATTGCCCGGCCATCACGCTATCAAATCCGTGGCGTCTTTCAAGGTGATCACGTGCCAGCCGTGATCCGGTCAGCACCAGGATACTGCCATTTTCGGCATGGGTAAAACACCCCATCAGCTTGGCTGCCGTCTCACCGGCCGAGGTATTATCAATACCGATAAAATGATCACGCGGTGAGCTGGGTAAGTCAGTCAGCAAGGCCACTACCGCGATACCACGCTCACGTGCACGCGCCACCGCATCACGCACGGTGGGTGTCTCGGGCGCTATAACCGCCACACCATCGGTGGTGTCCGGTTGCAGTTCATCGAGGGCAATACTGATCTCGCGGGAATCAAATTGCGCCACACGTTGCGTACGCAGATGAGTGCGCTCATTAGCAAGCGTCACTGACTGCGCTTTTATTTGAGTTTGCAGCGCGTCAAAGAACTCGCTGGCAATACCCGGCACCAGAAACAAAAAGCGATAGACGCGACGCCGGGCCAGGTTAGCAGCGGCTGTATCGCGGATATAGCCTAGCTCATCAATAGCCTTAGTGACGCGCTCTATAGTCACCTTGCGCACACCCGGGCGCGCGTTCAGCACGCGATCCACGGTAGCCAGACTGACACCGGCATGTCGCGCGATGTCATTCACCGTTGGCTTGTCACCGATCATTGGAGCGGCCTTACTCATGCGGTGTCGAAAGACTCAGGCTCATTGCAGCGCCGCTCAGCTTCCGGCTGCCAGCCCTTCAAAGACCCGTGCTACGGCCTCGGCACCGGGGTCGTTGTGGCCCACCAGGTTTTCTTCCGGCACATAGGCGGCACGACCCGCCTTGGCACGGCGGATGGTAGCGGTGTTATCAGCACCGGCACGTGCCGCTTTCGCGGCATCTGCAATGCCCGACGGCAAGGCCTGCAGTGCCGGTTGCAACGCATCAATCATAGTGCGATCCCCCGCCACGGCCCCGCCCACCTGACTGACTCGCTCCAGTCCTTCCAGAAGCGCTTTTTCTACCGGTAGACCGCGCGCGCAGGCATCACCGGTGGCGTTAAAAAATATCGCTAGAATGACACCCGAGGACCCACCCATCGTCTGACTAAGCTCGTTACCAAGTGCCGGCATCAACTGGGTGAGATCGGCTAACGGCATTTTATCGAGTGAATCCTTTAGCGAGCGTGCCGCGGTCGCCAGCGTGCTGCCGGTATCGCCGTCGCCTGATTTGGCATCGAGCTCATTCAAGCGGCTTTCCGAGGCGACCAGCAGATCACAGATCGAACTGATAGTACTTCGCGTTTGTGCATCTTCGGAGGCAATTGGCTGCACGGGTGACAGGCCATCCGGCAGGCGCTCTATCTGTACCGGACCAGTGGATTGCACACCGGGCCAGGCCGCCAGCGACACAGGTGTTTGCAGCGCTGCCAGCTGTTGATCGTCAACCGCCATCACCGACACCGAAAAACCGTGCATGTCGAGTGAGGTCATCATCAGTGACGGACCGATCAGATACTGCACCTTAGCTGCCGATTCCGCGTTGACCAACTCATGCGCCAACACCGACATCTCCAGCGGTGTGGTTGAACCTAGATTATTCAACAGAGCCACCACCGGACCTTTGCCTAACTGCGGTGCCAGTTTATCCAGCACCATCCGCATCGCAGCAGCGGCATTTTCAAACGGCACTTGCTCTACACCGGCTTCACCGTGAATGCCCAGACCCAGCTCGGCTTTGCCGTTAGCTATTCGATCTTCTTTCACAGACCCCGGTACAGTGCAGGTATCGAGTGACATGCCGATAGACGCTGTCACGCCAATTACGGCACGCGCAGCATCGGCGACTTCATCTAGTGATGCACCAGCCTCGGCCGCCGCACCGGCTATCTTATGGACAAATAAGGTCCCGGCAAGCCCACGCGCCTGAGGCAGATCAGGCAAAGCGATGTCATCATCAACGACCACCATCTCGACTTTGCGACCAAGTGCGCGCGCACGCTCTGTCGCCAGTCCGAAGTTGAGGCGATCACCGGTATAGTTCTTCACAATCAACAGACAACCAGCGTCACCGGTGACGGCTAGAATACCAGCCAGCACCGCATCAACCGAAGGGGAGGCAAACACTTCACCACAGACTGCTGCCGTTAACATGCCCGGACCCACGAAACCCGCATGGGCCGGCTCGTGGCCTGAGCCACCACCGGAGATAAGGGCGACTTTTGATTTGTCCCAGTCGCGACGATAAACCACTTTAATATGTGGATAACCATCGAGCCGACACAGTGAATTACCGGATGTTGCGAGTAACCCGTCGATAGCTTCAGTGACAAGGTTTTCTTTTGCATTGATAAACTGAGTCATGGGTTTGTCTCCGTGATTCGATTGCCACTCTCATCAAAACAGAGCGGATTTACCGGTTGAATTTTAACAGTGGTGCCGGCCGCATAGGGATTGCCGTGCGGACTGAGCACAGTGATCGCATGGCCTTTCAGATCAAGGTGCAGCCGGGTTTGATCGCCCAGATGCTCTACCCGCTTGACCGACGCTTCCTGACCGGTACCGTATTCTACGTGCTCCGGGCGCAGGCCGATATTCGCAGCGCGACCACGGGTCGAGCTAAACAGATCAGCCGGCAGTATATTAATACGCGGTAGACCAAGCCGCCCTGCCACATAAATACTGCCGGGGTTTTCATAGATTTCGCGCGGGGTGCCGAACTGCACCAGTTTGCCGTCCTGCAGCACACCGACATGGGTAGCCATTGTCATGGCTTCTATTTGATCGTGGGTAACATACAGCAGTGTCGAACCCAGCTCTGATTGAATGCGCTTGAGCTCTATACGCAAATCAGCACGCAGCCTGGCATCGAGTGAACTAAGCGGCTCGTCCATCAGAAAAATTGCCGGATCACGCACCAGCGCCCGGCCTATAGATACGCGCTGCATCTCACCACCGGAAAGTTCCGTGGCGCGATTGTCCAGCTTGTTGCTGATGTGAAGAATCCCGGCGACCTCTGCAACCTTGCGATCTATTTCAGCTTTAGGGGTTTTTAGAATCGGAGAGCGCAACGGAAACGCCAGATTATTTCGCACCGTCAGGTGCGGGTACAATGAATACTGCTGAAAAACCATGGCAACGTCCCGCTGCGCTGGAGTTTCGGTATTTACCACTCGCCCGTCAATGCGCACCGTACCGCTGTCGAGCGTCTCCAATCCGGAGATCAACCTGAGCGTGGTGGTCTTGCCCGCGCCAGTCGGACCAAGCAACACCACAAAACTGCCGTTGTCGATCTTCATGCTCATATCGATCACCGCCTGCTCGCGACCGAACGACTTACATAACTGCTCTAGAATGACCTCAGCCATGGGCAAATACTCCGTCGTTTAGTGAAGAGCGCACAGCACGGCCACTGCCACGATCAAACAATGTGATGGTGTCTGCTCTGAAGTGAATCGCAACCTGATCCCCCACCGCCACCGGCAGCGCTGCATCGACACGCGCTTTTAATTCACCATACTCGCTGTTGAGCACAACTATCTGCGTGGTACCCAGATATTCCAGCGCCAGAATCTCAGCACGCATATCGCCCTGATCAGACAATTGAATATGCTCCGGTCGCACACCCAGCACCAGCTCGCCTTGCTTGTTTTCGAGTTGCTCCGGCACCACCACCTGATGATTCCCCAGTGATACCACCGACTGACCTTTTTCGACAGTGCCGCTGAAGTTCAGGAAGTTCATCGAGGGTGACCCGATGAAGTCGGCCACAAACAGGGTGGCCGGTTTGTCGTAGATGTCCTGCGGGGTACCGAACTGCTCGACCACCGCGTTATTCATGACTACGATCTTGTCACCCATCTGCATGGCTTCGAGTTGATCGTGAGTCACATAGACAGTGGTCGCGCCCATGCGATCGTGCAAGGCGCGCAGCTCTTCTGACATATGCTCGCGAAACTCGGCATCAAGCGCGCCCAGCGGCTCATCCATCATGAACGCTTTCGGCTCACGGACAATGGCACGGCCCAGCGCCACGCGCTGGCGGTCGCCTCCGGACAGCCCGCCCACGGGTTTGTCGAGCATATGCTCTATACCGAGAATGCCGGCTACTTCAGCTACCTTGGCTCGCACATCACGGCGCTTCATGCCCTGACTGATAAGCGGGTAGCTGATGTTGCGCCGCACGTTCATGTGCGGGTAGAGCGCAAACATTTGAAACACAAACGCAATATCGCGCTGCGAGGGCGGACGCTGGCTGATCTCTTCGCCATCGAGAAAGATCTCACCGGAGCTTGGTAGCTCGAGGCCCGCGATCATCCGCAGAGTGGTGGTTTTGCCGCAACCAGATGGCCCGAGCAACATGAAGAACTCACCGTCGGCAATAGTGAACGACGATTCCTTCACGGCGGTGAAGCTGCCAAAGTCCTTACGTAGATTTTTAATAATAATCTCAGCCATTATTCCTGCTCCGGAAAATGACTGACAACGATAAACATTACCGTGCCGATCAATGTCACTATGAATGAATACGTATAGGCCCACAGTACAAACGGCTGCATCAGCATAAACACGCCCACCGCAATCAGCAGGGTGGCAAGCATTTCCCAGGGGCCGCGCCGGAAAGTGAATAGTCCTTTGAAAAACCGGGTCATTTTCTAACGGCTCCAAAGGTTATTCCGCGCAGCAAGTGCTTGCGCAGCATGACGGTAAATATCATTACCGGCAGTAGAAACAAGGTAGCGCCTGCCGCAATGGCCGGCCAGTCCAGACCACCCACACCGATAATCGTAGGAATAAAAGGCGGTGCAGTTTGCGCAGTGCCCGACGTCAGCAGCACCGCAAAGGCGTATTCGTTCCAGGCGAAAATCAAACAGAAAATAGCGGTGGATGCGATTCCGGTCGCCGCCTGCGGCAGCACCACTTTATAGAATGCCTGAAAGCGTGTGTAGCCATCGATCAATGCGGCTTCTTCGTACTCACGGGGAATCTCATCGATAAATCCTTTCAGCAACCACACCGCCAGCGAGATATTCACCGCCGTGTACAACAGGATCATACCAAGGTGGGTATCACTGAGACCGAGCTGTCGATACATCAGGAAGATCGGGATCGCCACCGCGATTGGCGGCATCATCCGCGTTGACAGGATAAAGAACAATAAATCATCAGCAAACGGAATCTTAAAACGCGAGAACGCATATGCCGCCAGTGTGCCTAGAAAGATGCTTAAAAAGGTAGAACCAAAACCGATTATTACCGAGTTAAGAAAGCGTCCGCCAAACTTCGATGGACCGGCAATGACCATGTCTCTGTTACGCACGATCTCTTCGGCAAAATTCTCCGGCGGCGGTAGGCTGGCCAGTTTTTCCGGGCTTACGCGGGTCCGGGTGGTAAACAGATTGACATAGCCTTCGAGCGAGGGCTCATAAAACACCTTGGGCGGATAGCTGATGCTGTCCGGCGGTGTTTTGAAGCTGGTCATCATGATCCACAGCAGCGGGATCATGGTGATAATGGCGTAAGTGATCACCAGAGTGCCGGCAACCCACTTCTGCCTTGATGAAGGCTCGGTGATTGAATAGCTCATCGTTCCTTCACCTTGTTCAGTGCCTTGACATAAATTGACGCGAGCCCGAACACGGTCACAAACAGAATAATGGCAAATGCACTTGAATACCCGGTACGCCATTTCTCAAACGCCTCGCGCTTGAGGTTGATGGATGCCATCTCTGTGGTGGAGCCCGGCCCTCCGCCGGTTAACTGCACCACCAGATCAAACATTTTGAAATTCTCAATGCCACGGAACAGTACCGCCAGCATTAAAAACGGCAGCACCATAGGGATAGTAATAGTAAAGAACTGGCGTAGTTTAGAGGCGCGGTCAATCTCTGCAGCCTCGTAGATATAGTCTGGAATACTGCGCAGCCCGGCCAGACAGATAAGCATCACAAAAGGCGTCCACATCCAGGTATCGACAATCACAATTGCCCAGGGCGCCAGGTCAACAGAGCCCAGCATTTCAAAGCCGGACGGATCGCCGCCGGTGAAAAACGTCACCACATAGTTAAACAGGCCGATCTGCGGCTGGTAGAGGAAGGTCCAGAAGTTACCGACGACAGCGGGCGACAGCATCATTGGCAATACAATAATGGTGGTCCATAAATCGTTACCGCGAAATTTTCGGTTGATCAGCCAGGCCAGCGCAAAGCCGATCAAAACCTGAAAAAACAACGTCCAGAACAGAAAGTGCGCAGTGGCCTGCATTGACAGCCAGATATCACTGTCACCGAGAATGCGTTCATAGTTGCGCAGACCGATATACTCAACCTCACGGTTTAAGCGGTTGGCTTTGAAATTGGTAAAGCTGAGATTGATCGTCCAGATCAGCGGAAATATATTTATTGCAAGTAACAGGAATATCGTCGGACCCACAAAAATCCATGCAATTGCACGATCCGACAACCCCTTGATTTTACGAGCGACACGCACAGGGGTGTTACTGGCGAGGCGATCTACTGTCTTGTCAGACATGCCACGTTATCCATTCAAAAGGAGTTGGGGGTGCGCGGGCGTAGCGCCCGCGCGGGTATAGGCAAAATGGTGGCAGTGCCGCTTAGCGCACGGCCACCATTGCAGACTTACAGCTTGCCTTCATCTTCGAAGACTTCAGTCCAGTCTTCAATCAGCTTGTCGAGCGCTTCCTGGGCACTGCCCTGATCGGCAACCACGTAGTCGTGAACACGCTTCTGCATAGCCAGCAGCAATTCCGCGTAGGCGGGCTCCTGCCAGAAATCCTGCACGTTTTCCATTGCCTCGAGGAAGTCACCGGCGAACGGCGCGCTGTCCTTGAAGGTGTCGGCATTCAATACAGAGTTATGCGCCGAGTAACCACCCATGCTCCACCACTTGGCCTGGACATCAGGATTTGAGAACCACTTGATGTACTCAAGCGAGGCGTCTTTCTTTTCGGAGTAGGAAATGACCGAGATGCCCTGCCCACCCAGTGTTGAGCCGGCCTGGTTCTGCGGGGGATTAACGAAGAAGTCAATTTTGTCGCCACCGGTATCGGCATCAGCATACAGACCCGGAAAAAACGCAAACCAGTTCATCGCCATAGCAACCTGACCTGACTTGAAAGCATCGAGGCTTTCGCCCATGTAGGAGTTGGTGTAACCGGGAGGTGTCGCGGTTTTATAGAACTCTTTATAGAATTCCAGCGCCTCGACCGCTTCAGGTGAGTTGACCGCACCTTCCATGTCGTACTTGCCCGGCGTATTTTCATACTTGAAACCCCAGGGATACAAGGCACTGGTCGCGCCCATAGTGATCCCTTCTGACCCACGCTCAGTAAAAATAGCGGCACCATAGACCTTTTTGCCATCAATCTCGCGACCCTGGAAGAACTGTGCAATTTTCAGCATTTCCTTTTGAGATTTTGGCTCACCCAGCTCTTCACCGGTGGCTTCTTTATAAGCGGCTTTGATGTCATCGCGACCGAACCAGTCCTTGCGATAGAACCAACCGTTGGCATCGCCCATCGCAGGCAGAGCGTAGTAATTAGGCGTGCCCTTTGGCCAGGTCGAGTAGGCATAGACTGTTGCCGGAGCAAAGTCGTCCATGCTGATGCCTTCTTTGTCGAAGAAGTCATTCAGCTTAACGTAGTGGCCGTTCTCTGCACCACCACCGATCCATTGGCTATCGCCAATCAGCAGGTCACACAACTTACCGCCTGAGTTCAGCTCGTTGAGCATACGGTCTGCAAAATTCGGCCAGGGAACAAATTCGAAGTTCATGGTGTGACCGCTCTGTGCTTCGAAGTCTTTACTGAGTTCGACCAGCGCGTTAGCAGGGTCCCATGCCGCCCAGCAGAGCGTCAGGTCGTCTGCCTGAGCATTATTAGCTACTGCTGCGGCCGCTAGTGACAGGACCCCGACAGACGCAAGCTTCAGTTGTTTCATAATTCCTCCAGTTTTCAAAAATGGCTGACGCCGAGTAATAAGCCTGGAAAAACGACTATTCCAGCTGCTGGCAGTCTAAATGACGGACGTACCTCAAGTCTACTAATTTTTGAGGTGCGTACATCAAAATGATCGTCAACGCTGTTAGTCAGTCTACCGGCAAGACCTCGACCGTCAGCCGAACCGGCGACGATCAGGCGGACAAACCTTTCTCAGGGCAGGCCAGAATGCTATAAAAACAATCGACGCCAACGCTTCAGATTACTGCGGCCAGTCTGTGCTGGCGGCCTCTCGCGGATTTCACGGACGACCACCATTGACCATTAAATCAAGACAATCGCACACGCACCAAAACCACTGTGAGGTTTGCGACACGGAGCTCTCGCACCATGAGTCGCGGCAACAAATGACCCAGCCACACCGGCACTGCAGCGCCCACGAGTGCATCGCGGTGATCCGTAGAAAAGACCGCATGCCGCCCACGCAATACCAGATGTATCTACAGCAGCAAAGGCAAGTGATCCGTGCACAGCGGGAAAAATCAGCCAGAGAAAAGCAACAGCAAGCGACTGTGGATGCTCGCGAACACCGCGAGCACGAACAGATCCTGCGCTATGTCTCGGATAAGTATGGTGACACTCCGCTACTGGCATCGATACCCAGTGGTCCGGCGTCCATCAAGCCAGTGCCGGAAAATCGCAGGCAGGCCTATATACGCTACCTGCACGACTCTATAAAAGAAGCAACCAGCGGCACCAGCCTGATCGCCGTCGATGCAAAACCAAACGAACTCACAGAAGAAATGACAAACGCCCCCGGCACACCGAATTTCTGCGCCCGGTGCAAAGGCGGCTGTTGCACTCTGGGCAAGAACAAGGGATACCTGTCTCCGCTAACACTGCGGCAGAAACTAAAAAGCAACCCGGACATGACACCTGCGGAGATTGTCGAGCATTACATATCCCTGATACCGGACGCCAGCGTGGAGGGTTCCTGTATCAATCATACCTCCACGGGCTGCGCCCTGCCTCGGGAGTGGCGATCAGACACCTGCAACCGT
Organism: uncultured Granulosicoccaceae bacterium; assembly: GCA_938003855.1. Taxonomy (GTDB): domain Bacteria; phylum Pseudomonadota; class Gammaproteobacteria; order Granulosicoccales; family Granulosicoccaceae. Next base: position 15,825 of record CALKXD010000056.1, read on the forward strand.
TTTTACTGCAGCCCCCTGAAAGACTATTTTAAACAACGCCACACCAGCAACGACACTAAAAGCACCGTGATTGTGCAACGCAACTGCACGCACTGGAATCGCTACACACTCGATCAGCAATTTAGCGTTACAGATATCACCTATATTGACAGTGCTGGCAAAACAAAGGATACGCTGCCGGATTCTCTACCGGGACCACCGCCCGCCAGCACCTGATTTGAAACACTGGTATTTTCAGCACGGCTGAACCTGCCAACCTGAAAATAACTTCGGGGGTACTTTGCACTGACACACAGACGCCTGTGTGCTGGACGTAATGTACGCTTGAACCACAGCGAGCCGAATGTGCAGGTATAAACAAAGCCCGGCGCGCAGCAGCATGACTATCCATACCGCAGACCGCAGGCAGATGGCAGATGGCAGATGGCAGATGGCAGATGGCAGATGGCAGATGGCAGATGGCAGGCACTGTTATTTATCATCTGCGATTAACAAACCATGCACTTAAAATGGCCATAAAGCACGTTCGCCATAGCGCAGACTTGTTACACAGATTGAAACCGTGCAGATTCCCCGGACCAGTGTCACGTTGAACTACCAGACAATGCAAACCAGAATAGCCACCAGCAACGATGTTGACAGCGTAGTACGTATAATCCGCACATCTCGCGATGCCTACCTGCCGTATGCAAAGTCTCCGCATTCCAGCGACAGTTTTCAATGCTGGGTAGGCAACAAGCTGATTCCCGCGCATCGGGTTATCGTCGCACAGATCGCAAATGATGATGTTGGTATAGTAGCGACGTCACAGGCAGACGGGATTGGATGGATCGATCAATTGTATATTGCCCCCGGCCACCTGCGACAAGGAATCGGAACCGCCCTACTGACTGAAGCGCTTACCGCCCTGCCCCGCCCCATACACCTATGGACATTCCAGCAGAACACATCCGCAATACATTTTTATAAGCACCACGGCTTCACCGCTATTGAATTCACCAACGGTGAAAACAACGAAGAAAAATGCCCCGATATTCTATTCGCACTACGATGAAACCAGCCGTCGCACCACCATCAGCGCCGCCCCAGTAAAGCCCCGGCCAGGCTTGTTATCACACATAACCCAGTGAGCCCCGAAACCACATCCCGCAACCCCACAACAACCACCAGCAACAACAGGGAAACCCGCAGCGTCAGCAAGGCCGAACAACACACAACAAAAAAACCAGATGCAACTAGAGTAAGGTCAGCGCCTACCCGGCCAGACTACAGAGGTAATCCATTTACCTGCGACCAATGATGCGGCAGCATCTCCCGCAGCGCCTTAAACTGAAGCTTGTTTTGCGGATTAGATATCGCAACACGCACATCACCGCCCCAATGCGCCAATCGCTCCGAACAGATCCCACACGGACTTAGAATCACATAGTCCGCCCCGGTCCATTCACGATACACACAGAGTGAGTGAGTTACGACCTCATCAAGCTTGTGCGCCTCGAGACACGCCCCAACCTCTATACACAATGACAGCGCCTCATTTTTTGTCTCTGGTGCCACGCTGGTCAGAATAGTACCGCTGGCCGTGCGTAGTGCCGCCGCGCCACCTTCACCGGTCGGGTAACGCTGCTCGATCAGGGAGATCGCAGCCTGATAAAGTTGCTTTTCCAGATCCATCTATAATCCTGATGACCGCCTTGATACGTTAAGACAAATATACCACCCATCAACACCACACCTATTGATCGTGTTATCTATAACAGCGCGCACAAGTCAGCACGGTCAATACACCACCTTATAGCGAAGAATCCAGAGCCAACTGCAAGTACACAGCAACCGGCCAGCGCCCGCTACACTTTGTATTTACGGCAGAACTCCTTGAAAAACAACTCAAATCGTCGCAGCCCTTCAGCGGTTTGCAGCGGTGACTGAAAAACCGATGGCGATGTGAATATTTTAAGATCGGCCAATGAATTGGTAAACATTTTGAGACCGGCCTTTTTTATAGTGGTCTCTGCATCGTCGTTGCTTTTCCGCTGGTTGCGTCGATTGATGAAACCGTAGGCGGTGAAGTCTTCCTTCATCTCTGCTTTAAATTCTCTGCACTCTTCAATTACGGCAAGGAATTCCTGGGTAGCAAGTACATCGACATCCGACCCGATCACCGGCACCAGAATGCCGTCACAGTTGTACAACAGCATTACGGTAGGATTATCAGCCTTTTTCTCCGTCATGCGCGGGATATCGATGAATATGACATCGTAGTCGTCACCGAAACGTTTCAGAAAAGTATTCACCCGGCGCGGACTAAGTGCCTCTACATCAACCAGTGGTTCATGGTCCGGGTAGTGTTGTTTTTCTTTCTCTGCGGTCTCATAGGCCGTGGCCTGCGAGTCACAGTCAATGATCAGAACTTTTTTCCCTTTCTGCTCCGCAAGTGCTGTCGCCACCATCATGGTCACAACTGACTTGCCCACCCCTCCTTTGGAGTTGCAGATACTCAGAATTTTGGGTTGACTTGTCATTTCCGACCTCTCGTTGTTGCGAGTACAGTTGGCTGAAAATCCGGTGCAGGCCGGCCGCTCTGGTTACCCGCATTCTAGCACCGCTATTCCTGCGCCCGCGTAAAACTACAGCATGTTTTTCGAACACAGCACAGCGGATTAATCGGGAATGGCAAGGCCACTTTGCACCAGCGTAAGAACCTCGTGCATAGTGCCGCAGACGCGGTGCCCCAGCGTCAGCAAGTGGTCGTCAGGCTGCACCAGATTGGGCACTTGAATCACGTGCAGCCCTGCCGCCACGGCTGCACGGACACCGTTGGGGGAATCTTCCAGCCCAATCGAACAGGACGCATTGGCACCGACCGATTCAACCGCCTGCAGATAAATATCCGGGTGCGGCTTGCTGCGCGCGACCTGATCGCCACAAGTGACGGTTTGAAAAAAATCGCGAATACCGGTTTCCCGCAGTTTTTTCTCAGCCGCTACAGTACCACTGGAGGTCGCCACGGCGCATTTGATGTTTTGACCCTGCAGCCACTCCAGTACCTCCTGTACGCCGTCGAGAAGCGGCACCGGTTTTTCGGAAATCAGCTGATGAAAGCAATCAACCCAGTCGCGTCGGAATCGGGTGGCATCGACTTCGGGTTCAAGCTCCTGATGCAGAAGCTCGCGGTGCGTTTGTTCATTGGTGCCCACCAGAGACAGAAACAGCTCGATGCGATGCTCCAGCCCGTAGTCCTGCGCGGTCTGCTGGAATGCCTGCTTTGAAAAACGCTCGGTATCGACCAGCAAGCCGTCCATATCAAAAATAGCCGCCTCCAGTACTGGTTTATCGACGGCCGGACCCTGCGTATTACTGTTGTTATTCAATCTACTGTCTCCCTCTGTCTGGAGCACTGCCATTGCCATATCCCGATAACATGGCTTGCCAACAAGCACTGAAACACTGCACGCTATTGATCTACCGGATACGGGCCATCTGCAAACACCTTATCGTGATACCCCTTGATACCGAGGGCTGTCACCAGCGGGCTGCGAAAATCTTCGCCACGCTGCAAACTATCCAGAGCGTGCCGAAAGGTATACACCGGCGACCACCCCAGCTGCGATAGTGCAAGCGCGTTATCATAAACCCGCCCGATAACCGGAAACATTCTCCAGCCCCGCTCAGCAAACACTTGCGGGTAATCGGGAAAATAGTGCGCAACCACCGATGGCGCATCGCAGCCGAGCCGGGCTAGATCCTGTCGACTAAATGGCGGTGTGGCACTGATTATATAGCGCTGAAAACCAATGGCCGGGGCTTTATCGATGGCCAGCTGATGGGCGTCGACGATATCCTGCACATCGGCCCGGCGGAACAGCAGCTCATTTACTTTCAGGTTGGCGTCATCAAACGAATCACGCTGATCACGGTTGTCGTCCTGCTCCGGGAAAAATCGCGAAGTGCGCAACACCAGACACGGCAGACCGTGGTTGCGCGCGAATAGCTGGCACAGACCTTCGGCCGACGTTTTAGTCACACCGTAGATATTTTTTGGCACCGGCACAAGCTCTTCGTTAACCCAAACCGCCGCCGCGCCCGACTGCGGTTGCATAGCGTCGCCAAAGGTGCTGGTGGTGCTGGTAAAGACAAACGATTTAACTCGGGCGGCAACCGCGGCGTCGAGCAGATTCAGTGTGCCGGTTATATTGGTATCAATGAACTGCTGCGGAGTATGCGTTGCCACATGAGGCTTATGCAGTGTTGCCGTGTGTAATACCGAATCAATGCCGGCCATACAGTGATTAACAAACTCGCGGTCAACAATAGAGCCGACATGGCTGGTGAATTCGGACGCTTTGATGTCGACGCCCGTGACGTCAAAACCCGCCGCCGGCAGGGAACGCATCAGTGCCTCGCCCAGGTGGCCGGCACTTCCGGTCACTAGTATTTTTCTGGCCATTACTGTGTTGCACCTGGCGCGGGTCAGTCGAACGCAACTCTGACTGATCTGTTCCGGTTGAAATGTACGACGTAGTTTAAACCCAATCAGTGTGCGAGGTTTCTACTATCTGCGGGTGGCTGTGGGTGTGGGGTAAATCGATTGATCGGGTGCACGGTTTTCATGGGACGAAAGCGGATTGCCCGGCAGGGAGTCGACGACGGGGCCGCTCTGGTATTCGCCACTTTTGTGGTGGGCAGTTAGAGGATTTTCCCGGCGCTGTATGCGCATTCGAGGGGTGAGATCCCGGCTGTTTATTGGTGGGGGTGGCGTTTGTGCTGGTGTTGGCTGGTTGTTGTTCGGCCTTGCTCACGCTGCGGGTTTCCACGTGGCTGTGGGCTGTTTTGCAGGTGTTTATTTGCGTCTGTGTCCTGGGACTGCTCGATGGTGCTGCACTGTTCGCCTGCTTGTCATTGGTGGGGGTGGCGGTTGTGCTGGTGTTGGCTGGTTGTTGTTCGGCCTTGCTCACGCTGCGGGTTTCCAGGTGGGGGTGGCGTTTGTGCTGGTGTTGGCTGGTCGTTGTTCGGCCTTGCTCACGCTGCGGGTTTCCACGTGGCTGTGGGTTGTTTTACAGGTGTTTATTTGCGTCTGTGTCCTGGGACTGCTCGATG
>CALKXD010000057.1 GCA_938003855.1 uncultured Granulosicoccaceae bacterium
ACCTGACCACCACCAGTTTTCCCGGCGACAATAGCAAGTGGGTACCACCCGATCCCTTACCGAACTCGGAAGTGAAACTGCTTAGCGCCGATGATAGTGTGGGGTCTCCCCATGTGAAAGTAGGTCATCGCCGGGGTATTATTAAGAAAGCCCGCAACGTTTATTCGTTGCGGGCTTTTTTTTGCCTGTGGATTTCTGCCAGTGATAGTGCGGATATCCGATCAATAATAGCTGCAGCTATTATTGTTAAAGCAGGCATGTGCTCTCCGGACCACTACTAAAACAATGGCAGATCTCAGGCTGTGCATAGTTATTTTCACTTCCATAGCTGTTGTTGGTAAAGTACCGCCAAATCACCTGCAGCGAATCGCTGATACTCATGAAAAACTATATTGAAGAACTCTCTTGGCGTGGCATGATTCACGACACCATGCCCGGTGCTGAAGAACACCTGCTTGAGGAAATGCGTTCCGCCTATATCGGATTTGATCCGACCGCAGATTCACTCCACATCGGAAATCTTGTTCCGATAATGCTCTTGGCGCACTTTCAGCGATGTGGACATAAGCCTGTCGCATTAGTTGGGGGGGCCACCGGCATGATCGGTGATCCCTCTGGTAAAAGTACGGAGCGAAATCTCCTCGATGAAGCAACGCTGCGTCACAATCAGGCCGCTGTACAGACACAGCTTGGTCAGTTTCTTGATTTTGAATCCGGTGAGGCCAATGCTGCGCAACTGGTTAATAACTATGACTGGATGAAGGAATTTACTTTCCTGGACTTTATTCGAGATGTTGGCAAGCACATCAGTGTGAACTACATGATGGCCAAGGATTCTGTAAAAAACCGAATAAAACCTGATGGTAGTACGGCAGGGACAGAAGGGATGAGCTTTACCGAATTTACCTATCAGCTGGTTCAGGGCTATGACTTCCTCCATTTATATAAGCACAATGGTTGCACATTGCAGATGGGGGGGAGTGATCAATGGGGCAATATCACAACAGGGACAGAATTGGTCAGGCGAATTGCGCAGGGCAAAGCGTTTGCTATTACCTGCCCGCTTATCACCAAATCAGATGGATCCAAGTTCGGCAAAAGCGAGGGCGGCAACGTATGGCTGGACCCTGCACGAACCTCCCCCTATAAATTTTATCAGTATTGGCTTAATTCTAGTGATGAGGACAGCGAAAAATACATACGGATTTTCACCTTTCTGCAAGAAGCAGAAATAGACTCGCTGATTGCAGAACACAAGGAGTCTCCCCACCTACGGGTGCTGCAAAAGCGTCTGGCATCCGAGTTAACCGAAATGGTCCATTCAGTTGCAGAGCGTAACAAGGCGATAGCCGCCAGCACGATGTTATTTGGCAATGCCACGACTGATGACCTTAAGCAACTTGATGAGCAGACCTTCCTTGATGTGTTTGAGGGGGTCACGCAAGCCGAAGTAAGTCGTTCTTTGATCGATGAAGGCATGGGTATTGTCGCGGCACTCGCCACTGAAACCGGATTTCTGAAGTCCAATGGTGAGGCTCGGCGGGCACTGAAAGAGAATTCAATTTCGGTGAACAAAGCAAAAGTTGACGATAACTGCACACTTACTCAAGCTGATTTAATCAATGATAAATTTGTGCTGCTTCAGCGCGGCAAAAAAACCTACTTTGTTTTACGCGTAGTTTAGTAGGCCCTTGTATCCGCGATGAATGAGCAAGGCAGGCGCACCTAGAGGTGCGCTCGAGGCAATACCTGCATCTTATATTTGCCCATCTAAAGGGTAATCGGACTCTCACATAGGTACTGTTACCGGCACCCGGTTGTTTACAGTACTGCTTCCAGGTGGATTGAGAAATCGTCGGCCGGAACGAAGCCGACAACCCGTGAGCCCTGACGCTCCTCTCCGTTTTGACCATAAAAGATAATGGCAGGCGGACCGAAAATACCGTACTTTTTCAAGAGTGCTTTATCTTCTGCATCATTTTTCGTTACGTCGGCTTGTAACAGCACGGCTTTATTCATCTGACTGGCGACCACGGGATCGGTGAAGGTAAACGCCTCCATTTCCTTGCAGCTGACACACCAGTCGGCATAGAAGTCCAGAATAACCGGTTTGTTTTGCGCCTGCGCGTCAGCCAGCGCTGTTTCTAGTGCTGCCACCCCCTTCACCGGCGTGAATACCACGTGCTCTGCGGTGGCTTTTGCGCCGCCGCCTGCAACAGACAGCCCGTCAAGTGGACGCAGAAGCGAACCTTTGCCTGTGGCCACACCGATTATCAGTAAGGTGCCATAGACAACCGCTGCAAAACCAAATCCTTTTGATACTCTTCGCCAGCCGGACACTTTTTCATGGAAGTTTTCAAATGCTCCCATAAACATCCCGACCACTATTAACAACAGGGCGGACAGTGTCATGGTAGCCCACACCGGAATCACGCGATCCAGCATCCATATAGCAACACCCAACAGCAACACACCGAAGATGCCTTTGGTGGCGTCCATCCAGGGCCCTGCTGTCGGCAGGTATTTACCGAATGAGGTGCCAATGATTAACAGTGGTATGCCCATTCCCATGCTGAGTGCAAACAATGCAGCGCCACCTAGCACCGCGTCACCGGTTTGTCCTATGTAGATCAACGCACCGACCAGTGGCGCTGTGACGCAGGGGCCGACAATAAGTGCCGACAGAAAACCCATCGTCGCGACACCGCCAAAGCTGCCGCTTTTTTGCTTGTTGCTCGCGTTGGTCAACCGGTTTTGCACAAATGCCGGCATCTGGATTTCGAACAGTCCGAACATTGAGGCGGCAAGAATCACAAACAGAATGGCAAAAGAGACCAGCACATATGGATGCTGTAAGGTCGCCTGAATGTTCTCGCCGGTTAAGCCGATGATTACGCCCGCCACCGTGTAGGTGAGTGCCATCGCCAGCACATAAATTAACGACAGAGTGAATGCCCTGGTGGTTCCGATTTTTTCGCCGTTGCCAACAATAATTGATGACAGAATCGGTATCATTGGCAACACGCAAGGGGTAAACGCCAGCAACAGGCCCATGCCGAAGAATGTCAGTATGGTGGTCATGTTTTTGCCACTGCCAAGGCTTGCGGCAATGCGGTCCTGCTCCGCGACCATAACGGGAGCACTGTTCGCCGCTTTGATGAGTGATCCGTTCCCGGAATCGCCGCTGCCCTCGGCACTGTTTGCAATGCCGGCAGCGCTTGCGGTCGCTACAGCCGGGACCACAATTACCTGGAGTTCCTTCGATTGAGGTGGATAGCAGATGCCAATATCTGCACATCCCTGGTACCCGACCTTCAGCGTTAGTTGTTCTTTGGCCGTAACACCGCTGAACGGTACAATGATATCGGCATTGGTTCGGTGGACGATCACATCACCAAAGAATTCGTCTGTTTTCTGTTTGCCCTCGCTGATCTGCAACTCTGCCAGGCTGATATTGGCAGGTTCGACAATTTCGACAGAAAATTTGTGATTGTACAGATAGTGTCCGTCGGCGATATTCCATTTAACTCTGACGGTATTGTCGTTGGCCGGATTAGCAAAAACGGTGAACGCGAGTTCTGGATCGAGTATTTCCGAGTCATCACCCAGCCCGAGTCCCAGTCCGCTCTGCCCGATCGACGATGACAATCCATCTAGCATGGAGCTTTGCCCCAACGCTGTTGTAGATTGTGATGTCGGTGTTAAAATCCCTGACACTGAATTACTGGAGCTTGTCAGTGATTGCGGTAGTGCTTCTGCCTGAGCTGGAATTTCCACCACATATTTTCGTTTGAATGGCGGATAGCAGATACCGGCATCAGCACAACCCTGCGACTCAAAGTTTATGACCACCTCTGCGTCACTCAGTCTGGTTACCGGCGCTGTAAAGTCAATAGTGCCGCGATAGGTTTCGACGTCGCCGAAAAATTCATCAGTCTTCTGAATTCCGGCCGGCAGGTTGGCTGCGCCGATCTCTGCGCTGTCTGACTTTAGTGCGGTTTTATGCTTGTAGATGTAATATCCATCGGCAACAATTATCTGCGCTTCGAGTACATTGTTATCGTTGACGATTATCGACGTTTGGAACGCAGTGTCGGGGTCGAGGAATTCTTCCTGTTCCACCCCGCCAAATAACGATAGCGCAGTTGCGGTGCCACTGAATAGCGTGCACAGTAAGACCATCAACTGCCAATTTTTTAATTTGTTCATAGTGCTTTGCTGGGTTTTCTTTTTTTCGACCATATCAACGGTCGTACGTTCAGTGGCAATTGCCCGCGCCCGACCGGCAACTTCGAGTTCTGGCATATTTAGGTGGCGATCTGTCTACTGACCGGTCTTTCATAACAATAGCGGGGCAATATGGTGTTTCCTACAGTATTCTTCTTGTTCATCGCAATGCCGATTATCGAGATATTTTTACTGATAAAGGTCGGTACTGCGATCGGTGCCCTCGCCACCATTGCCATTGTAATCACAACCGCAATATTAGGTACCTGGATGCTCAGGCACCAGGGGCTGTCTACGGTCAACCAGGCGAGAAACCGTCTCGCCAGCGGACAAATCCCGGCTTTCCAGCTAATGGAGGGCCTCGCGCTTGGTATCGGCGGGGCTTTGTTGCTGACACCGGGCTTTGTTACTGATGCCATTGGTTTTACCTGTCTGGTACCGTTTACGCGCCGTTTAATCATTAATGCACTGTCAAAGCGTATTTCCATCGCCGGCATGGCCACAGGTACCTCATACTCAGCCGGCACGCCTCCACCTCGCCGACCCGCGAACGGCGATGTCATCGAAGGCGAGTACACCCGCAAAGAATGATCTGCCAGAATAAAGCCGTCCCACCGGTGTTGGCGCAGTGTTAAACAACATACGTTCCAGGCCAGGCACCCGCGACTACGACGAAAAAAAATAACATTGCTGTATCGTTACTGACGGCGTGGCCTGAGACCCTGTTCTCTTCCCGCAGCAACCACTTGCCTGTAACATTCGCGCACTTCGCCGGGGATACCCCGTGGTGATCGAAAAGCGGCACTCGCTATTCTGTTGTCTGGTGGGCTCGCTGATTGGGGTTGCCTAGCTCCGACAGGCAGGCCGCAGTGCCGGAACAAGACTTATTTGCCTTTTGTTGTCGGATAAGCTGATTTATTCGCACTGATCGTCTTGAATTCTGTTTCGATATCTCTATTATTAGCACTCGTTGGGAGTGAGTGCTAAGTCGTTGGCCTTTTCCCACTAAATCCAAATTGAAAACCTAACAGGAGACCGGATTAAATGAACATTCGTCCATTACACGATCGCGTGGTCGTGCAGCGTATGGAAGAAGAGCGAACCAGCGCCGGCGGTATCGTGATTCCTGATTCAGCGACTGAAAAGCCAATTCGAGGTGAAGTTAAGGCAGTAGGCAACGGCAAGGTTACTGATGGCGGTGATCTTCGCGCATTGGACGTGAAAGTCGGTGACACAGTTCTTTTCGGCAAGTACTCCGGTACTGAAATCAAAGTTGACGGCGACGAGCTGCTGGTGATGCGTGAAGACGACATCATGGCTGTGATCGAAGGCTAGAGTCCTTCAGGTCCGTAACTTTCCTCAAATCCTAACTCACGGAGAAAAATTTCAATGAGTGCAAAAGATGTGCAGTTCTCTGATGCGGCCCGCGCCAGAATGCTCAAAGGCGTTGACGTACTTGCCAACGCGGTAAAAGTAACATTGGGTCCCAAGGGCCGTAACGTTGTTCTCGACAAGTCATTTGGTGCGCCTAACGTCACTAAAGACGGTGTATCAGTGGCCAAAGAAATCGAACTGGCAGATAAGTTCGAAAACATGGGCGCACAGATGGTTAAAGAAGTTGCCTCGCAAACTTCTGATATCGCAGGTGACGGAACTACCACCGCCACAGTTCTGGCTCAGAGCATTGTTCGCGAAGGATTGAAAGCGGTCGCGGCCGGCATGAATCCTATGGATCTTAAACGCGGTCTGGACAAAGCAGTAATTGTTGCTGTTGAAAACCTCGCAAGCCTGTCCCAGCCATGTAACGACACAAAAGAAGTTGCACAGGTAGGAACTATCTCTGCCAACAGTGACAGCAACATTGGTCAGATAATCGCCGAAGCGATGGAGAAAGTCGGCAAAGAAGGCGTTATCACCGTTGAAGAGGGCTCAGGCCTTGAGAACGAACTGGACGTGGTCGAAGGCATGCAGTTTGACCGTGGTTACCTGTCTCCTTACTTCATCAACAATCAAGACGCGATGAGCGCTGATCTGGACGACCCCTACGTTCTGCTGTTTGACAAGAAAATCTCCAACATCCGTGACCTGCTGCCGACTCTGGAAGCCGTTGCAAAATCGGGTAAACCTCTGTTGATCATCGCTGAAGATGTTGAAGGCGAAGCGCTGGCGACTCTGGTCGTTAACAGCATGCGCGGCATCGTTAAGGTTTGCGCCGTTAAAGCGCCTGGTTTTGGCGATCGTCGCAAGGCGATGCTGCAGGATATCGCTATTCTGACCGGCGGCCAGGTAATCTCCGAAGAAGTTGGCTTGTCACTGGAGAAAGTCACACTGGAAGATCTTGGTACCGCCAAGAAGGTGACGATCGACAAAGACAACACAACTATCGTTGATGGCGGTGGTGCTAAAGCTGAAATCGACGCTCGCGTTGAGCAGGTCCGAACTCAGATCGATCAGGCAACTTCAGACTACGACAAAGAAAAACTGCAGGAACGCGTAGCGAAACTGGCTGGCGGTGTAGCGGTAATCAAGGTTGGTGCTGCAACTGAAGTAGAAATGAAAGAAAAGAAAGACCGGGTTGACGATGCACTGCATGCGACACGCGCCGCTGTGGAAGAAGGTGTGGTAGCCGGTGGTGGTGTTGCACTGATCCGCGCTGTTGCTTCTCTGGCTTCTGTCACCGGTGACAATCCTGATCAGGACCACGGTATCGCTATCGCACGTCGTGCAATGGAAGAGCCGCTTCGTCAGATTGTATCCAACGCAGGTGATGAGCCCTCTGTGGTTGTGAACAACGTTGCTGGTGAGTCTGGTAATTACGGTTACAACGCAGCGACTGGTGAATATGGTGACATGATCGCGATGGGTATTCTGGATCCGACCAAAGTAACACGGTCTGCTCTGCAGAATGCGGCATCAATTGCCGGTCTTATGATCACGACTGAAGCAATGGTTGCTGAATTGCCGAAGGATGAAGCTCCTCCTGCAATGCCTGACATGGGCGGCATGGGTGGAATGGGCGGCATGATGTAAGCCGACGCTACCATAGCGTTTATAAAAAGCCCCGCTTTAGCGGGGCTTTTTTGTCTTGATATTCGGTACTTGTGGTTCCTGACTCGTGACATAACCACAGGTAGTATGTGTATTGCAGGGTTAATGTTCTGCAATGTGAATGTTTCAAACAGCCCTTTCCCCGAGCCTTACTTTGTGCGATTTTTCGCGTTTGGCGGTGATCACGGTTGCAACCCTTTCAGCCGTATCAAATCCGCACCAGGTAAAAGATAATCAGGTAACCCGACAGTGAATAATAATAAAAATAAACCGGGTCTAACCGTGCTTGTTACGGTACTGACTACTGTCATGGCAACCCCCGTTTTCAGTGCAGGAATTCTCGATAACCTGGTCAATGCCGCGAATGGAGCATTGGTGGTGTATGGCCGTGAAAACGTCCGCGAGAACCGTGCTGATCTCAGCGCAGAGATGATTGCCGCAGGGCTCCGCGAAGCGCTGTTTGTTGGTTGTGATAACGTGTTGGCTCGGTTGAGTGAACATGAAGGCTATGGCGGCGATTCCACTGTCCGGATTGCGTTGCCGGACGTCTGGCGCAAGGCGCAGAAAGTTGCCGCAAAAATAGGTTACAACCGGGACTTCAAAAAATTCGAGCATCAGCTCAACCTTGCAGCCGCCACGGTAGCGCCCGCGACTCGCGATATGCTGCAACAGGTGATTGAGCGCCTGCCAATGGATGACGCACGGGGCATATTGAACGGTAGTGATTCGCAAGCCACAAGCTACCTCAGACGCAACATCACCGATGACATTGAAAATCGGCTGCGCCCTATTGTACAAGCATCGCTACAAAGCTCGGGTGCAATGAAATCCAGCGAGAAAATCGCTTCCCGAATTCGACGTGTGGTCATGGTGAAAAATCTCGATGTTGACCTTGCAGATCATGTGGTTAGCCAGAGCCTTGAGGGCTTTTTCTATTATCTGGAAAAAGAAGAGCAGGCCATTCGCTCTGATCCATCGCAGCGCACATCGACTCTATTGAAAAGAGTATTCGGGTAGCTAAAACCCGGCTGTCTGGTAGTTCTCGATCAATTTCTGTAGCCGGCGCTGACAAGTCTGTCCCTGCTCTGTGGTTACTCACTGGCCGTTTGGTGGTAAGGTCTGTGTCATTCTCAACAATAGTATAATGATCGTATGTCCCCGAAAAACTCATACACACGTGAAGAGCTCTTAAGCTGCGGAAACGGTGAAATGTTTGGCGATAATAACGCCCGCCTGCCGTTGCCGAACATGCTGATGATGGATCGCGTTTCCCTTATAACTGCGGAGGGTGGTGAACACGGCAAAGGCGAGATTCGCGCTGAGCTCGATATCACCAAAGATCTATGGTTTTTCGACTGTCATTTTTCCGGTGATCCGGTGATGCCGGGTTGTCTGGGACTCGACGCTATGTGGCAGCTGGTCGGCTTTTTTCTAGCCTGGAAAGGCAATCCGGGTCGCGGCAGAGCCCTTGGCGCTGGCGAAATTAAATTTTTCGGCCAAGTGTTGCCGTCGTCAAAGATTGTCACTTACCATCTGGAACTTAAACGCGTCATAGAGCGCAAGCTGGTTATGGGCATTGCTGATGGCAGCATGTGCGTTGATGGCCGGGAGATTTATACCGCAAAGGATTTACGCGTCGGTTTGTTCACGTCGACCGAAGACTTCTGAGCAAGAGCAAATCCGCTGTGCCAGTATATACAAGCCGACGAGTGTCTGTGTCGGTGCCTGGCCTTCGAAATTGAATAGACTCTGCTAACATAGGCGCAATAGCCAAAAAGGGGACAGTCCGTGAGAAGAGCTGTTGTGACCGGGATAGGAATTGTCTCCTGCCTCGGCGCCGATAAGCACTCGGTAACCGAATCACTAAGAACCGGTAAATCCGGAATCTCCGCGCGTCCGGAGTATGCTGAACTTGGCATGCGCAGCCATGTTGGCGGCTCTCCTGAAATTGACCTGAAGGCTCATATAGATCGCAAGCAAATGCGATTTATGGGAGGGGCTGCTGCTTATGCTTACGTTGCCATGCAGCAGGCTATCGACGATGCAGGACTGCCAGAGACCATGGTGTCGAATGTCAGAACCGGTATTATTGCCGGTTCCGGAGGCGCGGCATCTTCCAGCCAGGTTGAAGCGGCCGATATCATGCGCGATAAGGGCATCAGGCGCGTCGGTCCCTACCGGGTAACCCAAACTATGGGTAGCACAGTGTCTGCCTGCCTGGCTACACCGTTCGGGATCAAAGGAACCAACTACTCAATGTCGTCTGCCTGTTCGACCAGCGCACACTGCATTGGCCATGCGGTAGAGCAGATACAGCTGGGTAAGCAGGACATCGTCTTTGCCGGTGGCGGTGAAGAAGAGCATTGGACTATGAGTTGCCTGTTTGATGCGATGGGCGCGCTGTCATCGAAATATAACGATACGCCGACCGAAGCGTCACGCGCTTATGACGCTGATCGTGACGGTTTTGTGATTGCCGGTGGCGGTGGCATGCTTGTTGTCGAAGAACTCGAACATGCGCTGAAGCGCGACGCGACTATCTACGCAGAAATCATCGGTTATGGTGCAACTTCCGATGGACAAGACATGGTCGCTCCGTCCGGTGAAGGTGCAGTACGCTGCATGCAGATGGCGATGAAAGATCTCGACAAGCCGATTGACTACCTGAATGCACACGGGACCAGCACTCCGGCCGGGGATGTCACCGAACTTCGAGCGATCGCTGAAGCCTTTGGTTATAAGACACCGAAAGTGAGTTCGACCAAATCGTTGTCCGGGCACTCGCTGGGGGCGGCGGGCGTGCAGGAAGCCATTTACTGCCTGTTGATGCAGCAAAACAACTTTATCACCGCATCGGCGAATATTAAGACGCTGGACCCGGAAGCAGGTGATATCGACATTGTGAGAGATACCATCGCGAACGCTACATTGGACACTGTCATGTCCAACAGCTTTGGTTTCGGTGGCACGAATGCCTCCCTGGTCATGTCACGGTACTCCGGTTAGGCTGCTGTTACGCTCCAGTTCATCGTCTATGCGAAAAGTTCACCTGTGTTGATTCAGGTGAGCTCGCCATACCGGAAACAGGTGGTGACGTGATCGTTCACCATGCCGGTGCCCTGCATGTAGGCGTAACAAATGGTGCTGCCTATAAACTTGAACCCGCGTTTTTTTAAATCTTTGCTCATGGCTTCGCTGATCGCCGTTTTGGCCGGCACCTGACTGGGTTGTTTCCAGCGATTGACGATAGGGCTGCCACTGACAAAGCCCCAGATATACTCTGAAAAACTACCGAATTCTTTTTGCACCTGCAAAAATGCCACAGCGTTTGATCTCACTGAAAACACTTTTAGTCGATTTCGGATAATGCCGGGGTCAGTGAGTATTTTTTCCAGTCTGGCATCCGTAAAGCGTGCGAGTTTTGCGGCCTCAAAGTTAACAAACAATTTTTTGTAGTGTGCTCGCTTCTGCAGCACGACATGCCAGCTTACACCTGCCTGAGCGCCTTCCAGTATCAGCATTTCAAACAGCAGCCGATCATCGTACACAGGCACTCCCCATTCGGTGTCGTGATACTGCCGGTCAATATCGCTTGATTCACACCAGCTACAGCGCTTCTTATTATCGATCATGATTTACTGCTGCAGTGACGGACAAATTCAGTGATTAACGGGTGTGACTGATCGCTCAGTGCCGATCGTTCAGGTTGAAACGCCACCCCGATATAAAACGGATGCTCAGCGATTTCCAGTGCCCGTGGGTCGCCTTCGCTATCGACAGCGCTGATAGTTAGTCCGGTGTTGTCAAACAGAGGCAGGTAGTTGCGGTTAAGGCCATAGCGACAATGATATTTTTCCTCAATGGCATCGGTGTTATATATTTTTTTCAGCAGGCTGGGCTCCTTGAGGATAACCTTGTCGCTTACCTCAACCAATGAGCACAGCAAGGGAGCAATTAAAGGCATCCCGGCCGCAGGGTTTTCTTCGGCATTGTCGGCCTGGCTCAGGCCTAGCTTGTTTACGGCAAACTCAAGCGCCATGTGTTGGAAACCACCGCAGCTACCGAGCAGCGGGATCGACCGCTCGCGTGCTGTTTGCAGTAGGCGGAGCGCGCCTTGTCTGTCCTGATAGGGGCTTGCGGGTACGCACCAGAGGCCGCTGAATGATTCCGCTAGATTGCTGCAACGCTGTGAGCCCGTCGGTGTTGGAATCCATTCAAAGCCCACGCGCAATCCGCACTGACTGGCGGCAATCTCCAATGCCAGCGGGATGGCGCGATGTGCTGTGACCTCGGCGTTTTTGTCACCAATAAGGCCGATGAGTACATCAACTTCAGAGGAGAGACTCATTTGAAATCCTGTCTGTTTCGATAGTTCATCGTGGGTAGATCCAATCAGGCTGAAGCGCGGCCTGAAGCTGTCGACAACGTAATATATCTGACCACATGGCTGGCTGCGATAAAAATGCTTGAAGCCGCCTGGCACGGCTGCAGTAGTGTGCCTGCGGAGGGGTTGCTGCCTCCGCTAGCGTGCCTTTTGTTCCTGTACCAGAACCCATGGTGCAGCAACGACGCACCAGAATACAGGGCTGGTCTGGTTCCAGTGTCGCGCATCCTCGTCGCTGGCTCGCCTGACAGTACCTTTTTCCAGCAACGTTTTTACCGCGGCTGCATCGTCTGCTGCCATCCGCTCTGCAACGGCGACCAGATCGAGGTTGGCATCAACGGTGATCAACACGCCGCGTGCAAAGTGGCGGACCAGTTCATCCCAGGCGACGGTTGCGGTTTGCTTGTTAAGGTCTGCCAGCGTTGGCGTATTTTCGCTCGACTCAGTCACAGTAATAATCTATTTGAATGCGGGCCGAGAGTACCCTGTCAGTGCCGGCTTTGGAAGTCTGTTGGCGGCGTCTCTGTTGTCTGCGATGCAGCATGTCCGCAATGGTGACTGCGCCCGGCCGGGTGGATTTATTTGCCTTATCGGCCCGGTTTATCCGCCCTGGAAAGAGCTCTGGTCACTGCTGGCAAAAATCGCCACCCGTCGTCGCTCATGCTTTGCCGAAGGTGGCTGCTATTCCCGGCTTGCTGCAATATCGCCAAGCCTGCTCAACTCGCTAACGGCTCGTGCTAGTTGCAGATCAGTGGCGTTGATTAGTTCAGCAGCGTTATCGGGGTGTGAAATTAAGGCCGATTTTTCCCGCAATTTCCGCTGCAGACCACGAGCCTGTTCGGAGATGTTCAAAGACCCGGTTTCCCGGAACAGGAAATCCGCTTCGGTTTCCAGATAAATGTCTGGAACAATACCAGCGCCATGAATCGGTTGGTGGTCGGGGGTAGCGAACATAGCGATGGTCGTGCGAACAGCCCCGCCCAGCGGTTCTTTCAGATTGGTGACTTTTTGCACCAGTCCCTTGCCGTAGGTCGGGCTGCCAATGATAATTGCACGGTTGTGTGCCTGCAGTGCGCCAGCAACAATCTCGGCAGAAGACATGCTGTCGCCGTTAACCAGCACGGCAATCGGCAGATCTGTCAGATGCTGACCGTGCCGAGGAATGTTGCGTATGTTCCCTGATTGATAGCGCTCACAATAGATGGTGTCGGCATCGCTGAACATAGATACGATTGCCCGCGAGGCACGTGTTGAACCACCTGGGTTATCGCGCAGGTCGAGCACGATACCACTGACCTTTTGTTGTACCAGCCCTTGCAGCAGAGCCTCTACGTGCTTGTGGGTGCGCGCACCAAAGCGGCTGATTTTTATATAACCGATATGTTTGTCGATAACTTGCGAGCGCGCGTAGTAAAGATCAACCGGCTGTCGGTGTACGGTCACGTTATAGGCTGGTGCATCCTGGCGCCTGAATCCGAGCGTCACCTGGCTTGCGGCCGGACCTTTGAGCAAGGTGGTAATTTCCTTACTGGTTTTGTGTTTTAGATCTTTGCCATCAGCCGTAAGCAGGCGGTCACCCGGCAGCACACTTTTGTCACTGAGTGGCCCACCCAGGATCGTGCCGATGACGATCGGATAGTCGTCTGCGACGGCTCTGAACTTGAGACCGACACCCACATAGTTGCCATTGCGTCGCTCTTGATAGCCCGCCAACTGCTTCGGTGTAATGTAGTTTGCGTACTGGTCGTTGAAGCTGTCCAGAGTTTCAGTGAGTATGCTGCGCATCACTGTAAGCTCCGTATCGTCGGTGTCGGTAGGCGTGTCCAGTACTGACAGGCGCTGTTGCAGTTTGTCTATAATCTCAGAGGTGGTGTCTGCCGGTTCTGTCCTGAACAAAGTCAGCTGGCTTTTAGTGATGATCGTCAGAGCGCGCTTGAATTCTGACATCGCCGATGCCGATGTGGTGGCATTGACACTCAGAGAAATGCCAAGCATGCCTGTAATAACAGCGATTTTTAACATGCGCACTCACCAAATCGGAATATGGCTGCAATAGCCTTGCCGCTCATCCATAGAGTTTGCGTGAATGTCGGTTTTTGTCGGTCGGGTCTAGAGAGAGAGCGGCCGGGGCTGATCACTGCGAACCACTTTATAGCTTGCCGCGTCGAGCAAATCTGATTCGCTGAGTGTCTCTACTTTCCGGCTCATCGCCAGCCCCATACTGTCGAGTAATGCTGCCGTCTGAAACTGATGGTCGTCGATATGCTGGCCATGCGAGCTATCGCGTGGAACCAGAATCGGACGTTTGCCCATTCGCAGTGAGGTTAAGGCTGTCCCGGTTCCTGCGTGAGCGATGACCACATCGGCGTGGCGCATAGCATCTTCCATTTCATGTGCCGGCACCACCGCTTTGCCATCGATATTCAGGTTCGATACATCAGTAGATCCGGTTTGCCACAGCACCGCTTCAGCATCTTTCAGGTAGTCGGCAAGCTGCACAAAAAAATCACGGAAGCTATAGTCTTCCATGGTGCCAACGGACACCACGGCACGCTTGATTTTAGTCGGTGGGTTATCCAGTTTTATTGACTCGAAGCCGTCAAATACGGAGCCAAGAAATTTCCATTGATCGTCGGCCCAGGTTTCGTGTTGGTTGTAGAACTTTATGCCAGGCACGCGACGCAGCGCTTTACCGGTGACCGATGGTCCTTCGACCCGGGTGGCAGATTCTATGTAGTGGGTGGGTATTCCGCGGATCGCGCTGTAGGGCAGGTACGCCAGTGCAATCGCAGAGCCGGTACTGATCACCCGTTCCACATTGTATTTTCGCATCAGCTTGAATGCCTGCGGGACATTTCGCAACACAGAGCCAAGCCCGCGAGGCTTTATGTACGGCACGTACTCCACTGTTTGTCCCTGCAGCATCGAGCGAGTCTGGGGCGAATCGAAGGTAACCCACACACACTCTGAATTCACCCCGTGAATGCGCGGCCAGAGTTCGGCGAGTTGCGTGAAATGACCACCGCTTGAGGCCACCAGCATGGTGGTCATGAATGAGTTCCGAATTGATGCATCTTAGCCACGGTTGCTGATGTTAATCACGAATGAGCAAGATTGATGCGGAGTATTGTTAACAAGCGATATTTCTTCTCTTTTGCGCCGAATGATCGATCCTGAAGTATTCGCCGATGATTGATATCTGCCAGCATGAGGAGGAGGCAGTGTGAATTCGTCAGGTGTCATATCCTTCCCAGCTAGCGCGCTATCGTACAATATGTGGCGGTACAGACTAGCTTACGGATCTGAAATAGCGGTAAAACTTTCGTCCAGGTGTTCCCGGTAATCAGGCAGCGAGCCATTTTGGCGATAACAGCGGTACTGAATATTTCTGGCGGGGTTGACCGCGCTTCCATGCCTGCCGGGATTGCGTCTGTAATGACTGTATCGCGCCTAATCCGGTGCTGCCTGTGGCTGATCAAGATAGTGTAACCAGCGATGCCTGCAATGATGGCGCTTCAAGATTGTACTGTCCGGCAATAAGCATCAACTGACTAATAGTTTCATCATCGACTTCAATACCGTTAGCGGTTCGCTCGGCTGCATTGCGCACTTCAGGTTCGCCGGGCATTAGTATCTCATCGGTATGAGCGTCCGGTTTGCCGCCCTTGATCGAATCGTA
Organism: uncultured Granulosicoccaceae bacterium; assembly: GCA_938003855.1. GTDB lineage: Bacteria > Pseudomonadota > Gammaproteobacteria > Granulosicoccales > Granulosicoccaceae. Next base: position 15,339 of record CALKXD010000057.1, read on the forward strand.
GAATTCCATCACTCGTGCTTCGATAGCGGCTTGATCGTCAAATCCCTGTGGATTAATCACAATTGAAAACATATTGTTGAAGACCCCGCGTGGAATATGATTTCCGGTCGCCACGGTCTCCTTTCCGGCCAGCGCACCGGCCAGTAACTCCACAAACAAACCCAGTCCGGATCCCTTGTGAAGACCGAACGCTGTCAGCGCACCCTCGCGTCTGGACCAGATCGGGCTCGGGTCGGTGGTCGGGTTGCCAGCGTCGTCAATGATCCAGCCAATCGGTACCGGTTCGCCTTTATTGTGTGCCACGCGAACCTTGCCCAGAGCCACAGTGCTGGTCGCCATATCAAGCATGGGCTTGGCATCGCCGCCAACCGGAATGCCAATACTGATAGGGTTCGTCGAAAATCCGGGGTCACAGCTGCCATAGGGCGCCACCACAGGCGCGTGGCCCCAAACATTGACAAAGTGCATCGAGACAAATCCGTGGCTGGCACAGTACTCGGAGTAATTTCCGGCGCGTGAAACGTGGCCGGAGTTTCGCAGGCCAAGGACAGCAACATTGTGCTCCTTGGCGGCCTCAATGGCGTGATCAAGCGCCAGCAGCGCCATCCGATGCCCGAAGCCCCTGCGGGCATCGACGATGCGGATAGCGCCGGCGGCAGGCAGGAATTCGGGTGTCTGGTTGGGAATCAGGTTGCCATCTTCGACTTGCTGTCCATACATGGGCAGCATCCCGATGCCGTGCGAGTCGTGGCCAGCCAGATTGGCCCGTATCAGATGATCGGCGACAATAGTCGCTTCGCAATGGTCACAACCAAAACCTTGAAGAATTTTGTGGGCGACTTGTTCGAGGCTTTCTGCAGAATATTTCATGGTGTCTGTGCGGTGGAATTTAAACGAAGTGTAACTCGCAACATCTATGAGTTGTAGCTTGGTAAGGTCCTGCTGTTAGGCGACGCTATCTTAATAGAATGCGCAGGCGATGGTTGTCCTGTATGCAATGGAGCCGGTCCGGTAGATCGGTTACGATTGGAAAGATAGGAAAGTATGTGCGGAATATCATGGTATTCAGCCACTTAATCTTTTAATGCACCGCACAAGCCGGTGTGCAGGGCAATAGGTTGAAATATATATTAATAATATTTCACCTTTCAATTTCGCTGTGGAGTGTTACTTTTCAGCGATTAGACTATAACCGTCAGAGCAGTTTGGCTGACATTTCCGGACCAGTGATTTGATCAGTTCCAGTGATTCAGTACGCAACCCCGTCCGATCAGGCAAGAGCGCCATGATGAGGGGAGGTCTGCGTAGCCCTAGTCTTCCTGTCAGATCAAGCGCCAGCTGACTGTCGTGGTTGGAACTATTGCCCCTGACGACGTCTCTGCCAGAAATCTGCCAGAGGTACGGAGTAATGAATGCTTTATCACAGTTTGTACAGAGGACATTATCGAAAGCAATGATACGCTCGGAAGACTTAGCTGCGGAACCAGATTTACTGCCAAATTCCAAGAGATCCATGGACAGTCGTAATCAACTCAGAGTCCTTGATGTAGATTTTCTCAGTATCTCTATGGATGAGGCACTATCGACTCTTGATCGCGTCATTGTGGAAAAGGGTAAAGAGAGCGTCTTTTTTATTAACGCCGATTGTCTGAACATCAGCTGCAAAGACAGTAGCTATCAGCAGATTCTTAATTCTCGAAAAATAGTGCTGCCTGATGGTGCAGGAATCAGCATTGCCTGCCGCATGATTGGTGATCGTTTAGCGGCGAACTTAAACGGCACTGACCTGCTGCCGCCTCTGTGCGAAATCGCAGCGAAGAAAAATCACACTATGTTTCTGTTGGGCGCTGCACCGGGTGTGGCCGCGCGTATGAAAGGTAATCTGGAAGACACTTACCCGGGATTGATCATCGTCGGTGAGCAACACGGTTATTTTGACCAGGATGGCGGCACCGAGCAGGTGATTGAAAAAATCAATCAGCTTAAGCCAAATATTTTGCTGGTCGCTTTTGGCGCACCACGTCAGGAAAAATGGATTCACCAGCATTTCGATCGGGTCGATGCAAACCTGTTGATTGGCGTGGGTGGCTTATTTGACTTTTATTCCGGTGACAAAAAACGGGCCCCCGTCTGGATGCGAAAAACCGGCACAGAATGGTTATACCGGCTTTATCTTGAGCCAGGTCGTCTCTGGCGTCGCTACATTATCGGCAATCCGCTGTTCCTCTACCGTATGTTTCGCTGGAAGAGCAAGCGCCAAGGCGGCTGAGATCAAGGCTGTTGCCTCAAAACGCCGCATGGCCCTGGCCGGGTTGTTCTTAACTGCGTGTGTACGCGGCTTCGCACACACTGTTTGATCGTCCTGGTTTGTAATGCGCCTTCAGGCTTTTGCCCCCAGTGCCAGTGCACGGTCTCGTGCCTCGGATAACAACGTCTTATTGTTGTGCTGGCTGTCGAGTTGCGTCTCCGGCCAGCCTGACGCGTGTTGCCGTAAAAGCTTGCACAAGCCGTCAATGTGTTGCGGCTGGTCGTTTAATGCCTCGATATAGTGAAAGCGCTCGCCGCCGGCCTCTATAAAAATCTCTCTATTCTCAACATTGATTTCCTCGATAGTCTCAAGGCAATCTGCAGCAAAACCCGGGCAGATCAGATCGATGCTTTTTGTACCTTCGGAGGGGAGTTTCTCCAGGGTTTTATCGCAGTAGGGTTGCAGCCAGGGCTCACGCCCGAAGCGCGATTGGAAAACAACCATATAGTCGGATTCAGGCAATGACAGAGCATCGGCGAGTAATTTTGCGGTAGCCTGGCACTGGCAAAAGTACGGATCTCCCGAGGCCCGGTAGCGTTGTGGGATTCCGTGAAATGACATCACCAGTTTTTCCGCCTTGCCGTTTGCCTCCCAGCTTTGCCTGACTGAGTCCGCCAGAGCGGAGATATAGTCGGGGCAGTCGTAGTATTGATTGATAAAGCGGGTTTCCGGAATCCATCGGGTTCGGGTCAGCTGGCGGGTGACTTCATCAAACACCGATGCCACGGTGGAACCGGAATACTGCGGATACAATGGCAGCACCAGTAGTCGCCGCACTTTTGCTTCACGTAAAGTATTGAGCGCGTCGGCGATGGACGGATTGCCATAGCGCATTGCCAGTACCACCGGGGTATCGTCAGGCAGGTACTGTGCGATCTGTTGTCGTACCGCGTCCTGCTGTTTCAGGCCGATACTTAGAAGTGGTGAGCCGGTTTGCTCATCCCACACCGTTTTATAGGCCTCTGCGGTTTTAGCGGGTCGGAAACGTAATATCACGCCGTTCAAAATTAACCACCACAGCGGTCGAGCGACTTCTACAACTCTCGGGTCGCTTAAAAACTCTTTCAGGTAGCGGCGCACAGCAGGCACGGACGTGTCGTCGGGGGTGCCCAGGTTTACCAGCAGAATACCCAGTCGGGAAATAGAGCCGTGTTGGTAGTCGGGCTCTCCAATAAATTTCATGGCGTTGCAGTCCGTAAGTTTTTCTGGAGTGTGTGGGTAGTGAGACGGATGTTATGCGATAGTGACGTGGTTTGCTCGGCTTAGCTGTATGCAGACCTAAGCCCGATGGAGTCCGATAATTGACGCATGTGTTGAAACATAATCAGTAAAGCATCCGGTAAAGTTGCTTTGGCAACAGAAATTTGGCATGAGGATGTACAGATAAACAGGGTTGCCGCGTGACAACTGCGGCCGCACAGCCCCTGCAATTATGTTGCAAAAACGAATCAATTTGCATGGGTAAAAAATCACTTATTCACATACGGCTTAAAGGCCATAACGGGTTAACGCAAAT
>CALKXD010000058.1 GCA_938003855.1 uncultured Granulosicoccaceae bacterium
GCTGATATTCAGGCGTCACTGTTCGAAACGGACTCAAGTACACATGCTGTAATTTGCAATTTCGACAACCAACCTATCGGGTTTGCCGTTTATTTTTTCAGCTATTCGACCTGGCTTGGTAAACACGGGCTTTATCTCGAAGATCTTTACGTGTCACCCGATCACCGAGGCTCCGGTGCCGGAAAAGCACTGCTGAAACACCTCGCGGAGTTAGCGGTGTCAAATAACTGCGGACGTTTAGAATGGCGGGTGCTCGACTGGAATCAGCCGGCGATAGATTTCTACCAGTCACTTGGCGCAGAACCACAGAACGAATGGATTGGCTATCGTTTAACGGGTACACCTCTGGAGAATCTTGCAAAGAGCTGACTCCCTGTCCCACAGCAATATTGCAAAGCGGCTTGCTTCCTTTTGCAGGCTTCCAGTCGCTTGAAGGCGCTGTATCTGTTATAAAATTTCTCACTAAACTAACCACTAACAACTAACAACTAACACTGGAGAATCAAGCCAATTCACAGGCAAGATCAAGTAATTGGTGGTCTGCCCCCTCTGACGCGACAAGAGATAACCCCAGTGGCAGTCCATCTACCGTTGCCAACGGCATGCTGATCTCCGGCATGCCACCCAGACCGGCAATACTCAAAAGGCAGATGGCCTGGTAACGAAACGTCACTTCAACCGCACTGACAGGTGTGACTGTTTTAGGCGCGACCCGGGGTGATGTCGGCAGACACAATACATCACCCGGGCGCAGCAACCGACGCAGATGATCAACGATAACCTTTCGCCGCTGCCGGGCATCCGCCACCTGTCGCTCTGTGACCTGACGTGCCCAGTCTATACGTTCGTCTATACCGGGGCCGAACTGCGGCTTTTCCGATTCGATCCACGGCCCCAGGCTCTGCCAGATTTCAGCCGCCTGTATTGTCCTGAAGCATTCCATCCAGCTGTCGAGTCCGGTGTCGCTGACGATCACCCCCTCGGTTGCTGAAAAGTGCTTTTCAACCCTGGCTATTGCGGGCTTAAGTGCTCTGGAAATCAGCGGATCAACCAGCGTGAAGGCATCAGTCGCTATCAATAGCCTACCCGGCGTGACGGGCAACGGATCACCGTCCAGAAGCTCGATGCCAGCCAGGCGTAGAACGCTTGGGTTTTTAGCGAACCAGCCTACGGTGTCAAAGCTGGGCGCGAACGGGTTTACACCTTGAGTTGACACACCTGCGTGCGTGGGACGCATGCCGGGGACGCCGCAATAGCTTGCCGGTAACCGGACCGATCCGGCGCAATCAGTGCCTATTGCTATATCGACCAGGCCGGCTGCCACAGCGCACACTGAACCACTCGACGACCCTCCGGCGATACGATCCGGCGCGGCGGGGTTTACCGGGGTGCCGTAGTGGATGTTCTCGCCACTGAGACTGTACGACAATTCATCACTGACAGTACGACCAACAAGCGAGGCGCCGGCTGCAAGCAGACGCGCAACTGGCTCAGCATGTGCCGTGGCCGGTTGATGAGTCGCAAGCCAGGTGGGCTGACCAAATCCGGTAGTGGAGCCGGCGATATCCATGACATCCTTGGCAGCGAATGTCAGACCGTCAATGGCACCGCTACCAGTGGCAGCAGCGGTAGTGTGATTGTCGCGGCAAAAAGCACCGAAAGGATCATTGGGGATCTGCCATCCAACATCATTGCCATGATCAGTCATGCGTTACACCTATGCGGTCAGAGGAAATCATCCCTAGGCACTATAACAGGGATCATCACGGCTGGTCAGTGACCACAGGAATTCCCGGACTACCGGCAGCTCCCCACAACAATGCCTGATAATCACCACTAGATTCCACTCTCGACGGGAGGCAGCTCCACCAACACAGCAACCGTAAAATACAACCGGGGGTACGGTGCAGACGAAGCTGTCAAAGCGAGCGTCCTCAGTGCATGAGATCAGCAGCTGGACCCGGCCTTTTACCCGATATGCCACCACCGGCAATTAGCACCACAACACCGATGGGATGGTACCCTGAGGTGTCACACTATGCGTTAGATGTATCACAACGGAACAGAGACATTCGAAATGGGCACAGTCGTAAATATCTGCCGGCCGGAGATGCCGTACTCGAACCAACACACAGACACTGCCCGGTCACAGCACCATGACGGTTAAGCTTCCTCCCGGACAAACTGAACTGACATCGTTACCCCGATTCGGACTGACTCACTTCGCCAAACGCATTCCAGAAGATCGTCAGGAACCCCGGATAACTATAAAAGGGCTGGTGTCGGGCAATATCGAAATCGCAGAAGAAATAGACACGTTACCCAGAGTGGAGCAAACCAGTGACTTCCACTGTGTTACAACCTGGAGTTGTCGCACTCTGCGATGGAGCGGTTACCGGTTTAGTGATGTTTATCAGCAGTTAATACTACCGCACACGCAACCGCACTCAAGCGACAGTATCCTGATACTTCGCGGGCAGGATGGCGCCAGAACTACACTACTGCTCAGCGACGCACTGCAAGAAAATGTATTACTGGCTGACCACCTCAATGGCAGCACTCTGTCCAGAGCGCATGGCGGTCCGTTGCGTATTGTTGCTCCCTCACACTACGGATACAAGTCAGTAAAGTACCTGAGCAGCATTCAGTTTTGCAACGACTACCGACACTTCCGACCATCCGCGTTCCGTTTCATGGATCATCCAAGGGCACGCGTACACCTGGAGGAACGCGGCCAGTGGGTGCCAGGGCTGGTATTGCGTTATCTATACAGGCCATTAGTACGGCCAACCATCAGGTATTTTGATCGGACTTACCAAGCCCACATACGCACCCACGGTCACGATAACCAATAAAGCTGCAGTTATAGAAGCTGGCGCAGAACCCATCAGTGCTGCGCCGGGTGTGGGGTGACGACCACTGCATTGATACAGCGCTACGCAGCCCTCTTGTTTTTAAGATAACGGCAACTACCGTCGTTCAACACCCGCTTCGGTGAGAAGCCGCTCAAGCACTTCGTAGGGCTGCGCCCCGACCACGCCAGCCCCTCCGGCAACATAGGTAGGCACGCCGGTAACGCCGTATTGTCGGGACAGCTCCCAATCGGCGTCAACGGCTTTCTGGTAAGTCCGGTCATCGATAACCGCAGCTGCAGCGTCTCGATCCAGACCTGCACTGGCAGCGAGATCAACCAGAACTTCCTTATCACCGACATTTCTATTATCGACAAAATAGGCTTTGTATAATTTGTCGTGAATGACCTGACCACCCGGCTGCTCATCGGCCCAACACGCTAACTCCTGTGCCAAACGACTATTGTACGTATGGCTGCGCGACGAATAAGGCAGTCCCTCCGCTTCCATCAGGCCTTTCATATTGGCATTTTTCTTCTCGACCTCATCCGGGCCGCAACCAAACAAAGCCTCAAGTGTGCGACCTTCCTGTGGTGTATCGGGGTGAAGTGGAAAATGGACAAATCGGGCCTTGATGTTGAAGCGCTGCTTCAGTTTTTCAATACGCACGGTACTGAGATAACACCAGGGTCAAACGTAGTCGTTAAAAATCTCTAGCTGTGCTGATTCACTCATTTGTATCTCCTCGCAGTGCCTCTGCTTGTGAACTGATTACAACAGTTTGCCTATGCGTTTGCGCTGCCCCCCTGGATTCAGGGCAACCTCAACAGTGACCCGGAATACAGCCTTGACAGGAATCAGGCAGACAACAGCATTCAGGATGTCAGTTTTTTCGTATAGAAATCGACCATTTGAGAAACCATCTCGTCTCCCTGCCCGGCCTCATTAGCTTGCGTCAATGCTGACAGTGTTGACTGCGACATGATGCTTGCAGCACCTGCATCGCTGGCCATAGCTGAATAGTATCCGACATCCTTGGCTGCATTTTTGATCGCAAACGCGAGCTGTGATGGATCACCGTCTACGCCGTAGCCTTTAACAAAATCCATCATTCCGCTATGCAAAGGGCCAGCGGCCATGACGTCATACAGGGCCTTTCGATCCACACCCTGTACATCGGCCATGGCGAAAGCCTCGGCCATAGCGTTTGCCACTGTCATGCCAAAGAAATTATTGATCAGTTTTATCGTATGCCCCGAACCGAGTTCACCCAGGTGAAAAACGTTTTCCCCCAGATCCTTCAGCACTGTCTCGACCGAACTAAACGCCTGTTGATCGCCAGCGCACATGATGTTCAACTGTCCATCAACCGCATGAGCCGGTGTTCGCCCTAGCGGCGCATCAAGGAAATGCCCGCCGGCCGCTGCAATGGCCGCTCCCAGTTTCCGGGTGGACGCTGGCAATGATGTGCCGAAATCCACCACCACAGTTCCAGGCTTCAAACCAGCAATGACGCCACTATTACCTTCGACCAGGCTCTCTACCTGATCTGAGGTTCCCACACAAAGCATGACGATGTCTGAATTTGCAGCGAGTTGCTGCGCCGTTTGCACCTCTGTGGCACCGCGGGCAACTGCAGCATCG
>CALKXD010000059.1 GCA_938003855.1 uncultured Granulosicoccaceae bacterium
CTATAGGGTATCAATACATTCTCGAGAGCTTCACGCTTTTTGGTGATCTCTGCCTCGGAGTAGCCGTTTCGTCGTTTAAAGTCGTAGTAGAAATCGATGAAAAATCGATTCATGTTGGAATCATTGGTGAGTACTTTATCAGTGACAATCAACACGCCCCCGTCGACCATCGTGTTATAGATTTTCCGGATCAACTGATCGCGCTTTAACGGTCGTACAAATTGCAAGGTCCAGCAGATTGTCACCACACTGGTATCAGTCAGCACAACATCATTCAGATCGCCATTTAAATCACCCGCACACAATTGGATCCTGTCGGCCGCACCAGCGCCGGCAATCCGGGTTCGCGCACGTTCCAGCATCGCCTCGGAGTTGTCGTAACCCATTAAGGCGTCTGCTTGCGGCACGGCATCGGCAATGGTTAATAGCGTCGTACCGAGCGAACAGCCAAGATCAACAATAGACGACCCCGGTACCCAGAATCGCTTTGCAATATCCCGGATCAGGTGTTGCTGCTCGGCGTACAGCGGAATGCTGCGCTCGAGCATGTCATCGAAGACCTCTGCCACCTCGCGGTCAAATACAAAATCGCTTGATCGCTTTGCATCACTGGCAAAGACTTTATCCCTACTCATTTATCCCGCTTCACTCTGATCATGGGTTAGTCAAGGGCACGACACCGTCGCCACCAGGCCTGCGCTGGAAAGTCGGCCACCGTGGCCAGTGGCCACCCGCACGCCATTCTATCTGCTTGGCACGGCAAATTCAGTCTTTGGCGCCAGTAAACAAATTTACATTTCCGTGTTGATTATTTTTTTGTCATGACGTAACATTATTTGTCATGACGTTAAAGATGTCCATTTGGACATGCACGCCACGTTGCTTAATCCACACGAATGCAGGGGTAATGAAATAATGCACAAGGGCCACTCGAAGTCGGTAGTTCGACCGTTTAACCGTATAAAAATCGCCGCCGCCATCAGCACCAGCCTGGCATTGTCGGCCTGTGGTGGCAGTGGCAGTGACGTAGCCGACGCCCTGCTGAATGATGCCAACGCTGCGACTTCCGACGTATCGGTCAGAGTCGATCTACCGGGTCGCATCACCGCGCTTGGCGAGACTATAGTCGTTCAGGGCACTGTCAGCGGACTCAGCAGCAACCTCAATCTGTCCAGCACTGCGATCTTTGAAGGCAACTATGAACTGCCGTTTAACATTGAGCACACCGTGCACCTGTCGATCCGACGCGCTACCGATAACCTGCTGCTCGGAACAGCACAACAGACAGTGCTGGCCTCATCCAGTGCGTCCTCTGTCTACTTTCCCGAGCAGACAATCGACATGTCGATTGACTCCGACGGCGATGGCTTCAGCAATATTCGCGAAATTGAAGATGGCTCTGATCCGTCCGGTCGCAATGGCGACTACGACAACGATGGCACCGCCGATGCGGTCGACGCCGACGACGATAACGACGGTGTTAACGATGCCAATGACGCCTTTCCCTACAACGCCTCTGAGACCACCGATACTGATCAGGACGGCACCGGCGACAATGCCGACCCGGACGACGACAACGATGGCGTCGACGATCGCGATGACCGCTTCCCGCGTGATGCGTCTGAATCAACCGACACCGATGGCGACGGCATCGGCAACAATGCCGACAATGATGATGACAACGATGGCATTCCCGATGCCGACGATCCTGCTCCGCTGGATGCAAATCAAAGCTTCGATACCGATGGCGACGGCATCAGCGACCAGGTAGACACCGATGACGACAACGATGGCGTTAACGATGATGTTGATCGCTTTCCACTGGACGCCACAGAGAGTCTCGACACGGACCTCGATGGCATTGGTAACAACGCCGACCCCGATGACGATAACGACGACACCCTCGATCAGGCTGATCCACAGCCTCTCAACCCCGGCATCACCGGCCGTGAAGACTCCGACGGCGACGGCCACCCCGACATTGACGACGAATTCCCGCTGGACCCCAGCGAATTCAATGATCAGGACGGCGATGGTATCGGCAACAACGCCGATACGGATGCTGACGGCAACGGCATTTCTGACGACCAGGAAAACGCTATCGTAGTGATACCCAGAGTAACGACACCACCGACGATTGATGGCATCTTTGCCTGGCGCGAGTGGAGCAATGCCGTTCGCTGTGACAGTCGCGGCAACTATCTGAAAATCGATCACCTGCTGAGAGACGAACTGGGCACTGCTGCCAATAGCAACAGCCGCTGGTGGAATTACAACAACTGGCGCGCTGTACACGATGGCACGTATCTGTATCTGCTGGTCACTTCGATCAATGAACCGTTCTATGAGCGACACAACGACTCAGCAGATCCCTGGGACGATGACTCGATCGAAGTGTTTTTCGACACCGGAAACGAAAAAAACACCACCTATGACAGCAATGACTACCAGATGATATTTGAGTTTGCCGGGGGCTCGACCGGGATACTCGGCAGCAATAATTCGTCCACTCAAATTCAGACTTATCAAGTGACCAGTGCTAATTCTGATACCAGCGTACAGACTCAGTCGATCTACGAGATAAGGATACACATGGGTTCTATTGGCCTGAACATCGGGCAGCAGTTCGCAATGGATGTTCAGATCAATGACGACGACAATGGCGGCTCCCGTGATTCCAAGTACGCATGGTTTGGACCAGAGGGCCGGGACGACTCTTGGATCAACCCATCATTGTTCGGCGCTGCAATTCTAGCACCGGGTGCGGTTAGAGATTAATCAAACACAGGCCACTAATGGCTAAAATCACCTGCCGTCATTATGATGGCAGGCAACTAAGCTGCCACTTTCCTAGCCACCGCAAGGCACACCATTAACAGGTCCCTGCAGCCGGCACCATTCTCCGGTCATCTCCTGACTGACGCAAATTCTAGAAATCAGCATCAATGATGCTGATTTCTCTGAAACATTCAACTCCGCGGAAAAACAGCCGACGCACCTAGTAGGCACTCTGTGCTTTAACGATTGTTAACGCTTTTAGTCACCCTACTAAATCGCAGTATCGTTCGCGGGTAACCGGTCAGTAAACACCGCTTTTTTGCTCGCAAATCACCACGGAAAGGTACACATGGTAAGTCGAGCTCGCGGCACGTCCGGACTATTGTCACACCGGGGCAGCGCTTCACTGCTGGTCTGCATTTTATTATTTCTCGGTGGTTGCGGCGGTGGATCAACCGAACTTGCCACCGGTCAGGCGCTGGGTACAACAGCGCCCACCACACCTCCCGGTGGAACCGATACCGGAACCGATACCAACAATACCGCAACCCCGCCGGATCAAGGTGGCGGCGATACAAACACCGAACCGGATAATGGCGTCAGCAACGGTGTAGATACGACGGATGGGACTGACGACGGCAACACTGATGACGTTACAGATACCGGCTCTGGAACTGATAATACCGATACCACCGACAATACCGACAATACCGACAATACCGACAATACCGACAATACCGACAATACCGGAAACGTAGATACGGATACCGACGGCGACAACGCCGCTTCTCCCGGGGCCCTGGCACTGACCGGTTCTGTGTCCAGCTACCCCGAACCATCGACCGACACCGCATCCGCTGCGGTCAGATCTATCACCCTGCTGAACGATGCGCCTGCAGATGACGAACCCGAGTCAATCACGCAGGCAGACATGACACCAGTAGCAGCACTGGTTGCCTTGTATCGCTTATCAGACGTCGACTACAACTCGCCCATCGCGACAGTAAAAACCAATGACACAGGGACTTATCAGATAACCGCTGCTGACGTTAGCGACTACCTGATCGCACAGAACCTCGTTTCAGCCACCGCAAACAACGATGAGATCATCACAGCATTCAGGGCACTGGGGAAACTGCAGGTGCGGGCGCTGGTGGTACGTGAACGCAACGGGGTGCGCAAAGCGATGGCAATCCAGTCAATCGCTGATCCCGACAATGTGGACGCCACAGGGTCACCCCGAGCGGTTGCCATTGACCCGATCGTTCACCGTGTTGTTAAAACTATCGTCGACAGTATTCGAACGTCAATCGCCAGTCTCGAAGCGATGGGACTGCCAGCCCGGGTCGTTGATGAACTCCTGACAACGGTTATCGATGAAGTGATACCGCAAATAGAGCAGGTTCTGGCAGAGACCAAAGACGAGCGTATAGAGATCCCGCAGGGCCAGACACTCGATGATGTGATCGATGCGCAGGAAGAAGAACTGGAACTGTCCGTCGATGATGAGCAACTCAACATCATCACCGAGGCGCTGAGTGGCGGTGAAGACATCGACGACACGCTTGCCGAGGAATTTGCCACCAACGTGGCAATTGCCGAAACCGCAGTCAAAAGTGAAGACAGTACTCTGGCCTCAAGCCTCGACAGCGAATCACAGGGTATGCTGGCGGGCCTAAGAGCAGCGCTGAACGAACAGGTAACCGATTCATTCGACAATCGCGTGGCGGCCGCACGTGCCGTCGGCACCGATGAAGCACTGGCAGAGATATTCGGCACCGCAACAGACAGTGTGGCACTCGAGCAGGCACTTGCGGTTGCGGAACAACAGCGCCAACACCAACTGCACGATTCACTGACTAAATTCTTTTTATCGCTTGGCCTCGGTGTGATTATCGAGCAAAACGATGCCGGCGACGCCGGCGTAGTAGCGCTGCGCCTGGCACTGCCCTACCACCTCGACACCGCCGCACTGCCCGGCAACAGCGGATTGAACGAACGCGACATCAGATTGTTTAAAGTGGGTCCCGGTGTACTGGATGCAGACAGCCGCTATACCGCAGATCCGTTTACCGATCTAGGGGTGCTGGATATTGACGGCAACCCGGCTGGACCTTCCAGCTACGTCCCGGCACTGGAGGCGGTGACCGCCGAAATGCTGTCAGGGATGTCAGTAACGGATGCACAAAACGCCATCAACGAGATCGCCACCAGGCTGTCCGATCCGCTGGCCAGCCTGACAGACGATGACTATGACCTACTCGATCGCGTCAGTGTGCTGCGCGACCTCAGTGAGCGACTGGAACACACAACACTGGTGTCCGGCACTGTCATCACCACACTTATCAACCACCGTGATCGCGACATACCACTGAAACGAATCGCATCGGTAATGGCCGGCAACTTTGAATGGGTATCTGAAGACGTCAAACTCACGCCGCAAGGCTTCCCGGTGTACTCAGGTCGTCGCGGCCCGCTGAGTGGCGGTGAAAACCTGGTCGACAGCTCGGAACTGGTGCGCCTGTTGTCACTGACCCTGGGTGCATCACCAAGAGAAACAGCGTCCCTGTTAACGCAGCGCCCGGACTTCTATACCCAGTTTGCCGCTGATGCTGTACAAAGTGCGCTGGTTCGCGCAACCACAGACAACGCACAACGTTACCAGATCGCCGATCTGTTGCTGGATATCTATCCGCAAACCGCGGACGGCTATCGCGAGCAAATTCTCGGCAGCGACTTGCAACCTGCCGACGCCAGCTACCAGCGCGCCCGGGACCGGGTGACCCGAGGATTAACCGCTGCACTGCCCACTGAGCTCTATGGACAAACCCTGACCAGTGAGAGCGCAGTCAATGTACGTTCCGCATTATTTTTTCTCGACTACGTATTAAAAGGCAGCTTTCCGATCAAGAGTCAGGCGGGACTTATCCGTGAGATCAGCATCACCGACAGCGATGGTCAGCAGCACACTAGATTCGCGCCTTATTTTTCTAACATCAAAGAGCTTCAGGCCAGTGATGAGGTTTCGGTATCTGCATTGATGTCAGAGTTGCTCGACGTCACTCAAATCGACGATGGCGATTTTTTCCAGCTTGCGGCCGATGCCCTGCGCGACGGACTTGGAACGTATCCGGTGCTGCCAGAGCACCAGCCGAAAGATTTTGACGATGATCTGGGCCCACGCGCCAGTTTTGTCAACGCAAGCTGCACGGTCGAACGCTACGACGGCGTTGATCCCGATGCCGGTGATGAACACCGGAAACTGAACGTCGATGTATTCGGTGTGCACTACAATCAGGCCACAGGTGACTTCATTAAAGGTGACCGGATCGACGTTAATATCAGCTCAAGCATTAGTGAATCCGGCAGCACGACACAGCGAACCTATCATATAGAAGGCCTGTCAACACTCAATGAAGGTGCCTACGGTCGCGATTATGTTATTCGCTTTGGCATTGATGGCTACAGCAATGAGCTACCCGAGCTTTTCCTTTTTGCCGACGGCTACGTACCCGACCTGAATCTTTGCGACCCCGCAGCCCCGCTGTACATCGGGCCGGATCAAAAATTCCGCCACATCCCCGGGATCGGCCTGGCCAGCGATCAATCCCGCTACAACCCGACAGACGGCACAGCCAGCCCGGAGGGACTGGATGTCTCTAACTTCGAAGTCCCGGGTGCGCCGCTGTACCTGACGGTGCAGGATGAGTTCGATGGTCACGGTGCCATCGACTTTCATTTCATCACAACCGACAGCGGCGCTCTGCAACTTGAAGCCGCAGACAATAGCGCAGTCGCATTTGCCCCGTTGCACGGAAAATACACCGACGGGCAGATCAGTATTTCATTGTCTCAAGACAGCGATTCATTCCCGCTGCACGGACTACAATCGATCATAGGCACAGAGGTAAGATCACTGCTCGAGGAATCCGCAGCCAGTCCGGACTTACTCTCCAGCAGCATTGATATCAGCAGTGATGCAGGCGCAGATAAACTCTATTTACTGAGGGATCGCGATAGTCGCTTCTGGATACTGGAGCTACGCTACGTTGATACATTCGAGGAGGCAAACGGTCCGCGTACATTTATAGATATTGGCATTGCCAGTGTAAACAAGCTTGCACAAGTGGATGTGCCAGACAGCGGCTTTGATGCACCACCACCGGCCCACGACAATGGTGACGGCATATCCGTCAACTATCACCGAATCTATTACGGTGACTGGCTGGTGCTGGACAAACCCGCCAATTATCAGGGCCCTGAAGTACTGTCAGCACAAGCACTGGCGCACGATTTCGCCGACGACAACACCACCAGCTACACGGCCCTTGAAGCTGCCAGCGACGGCATTGTGGTGCGTTACTCCGCCGACCATCTGCACAACAACATCGTAAGCATCGATGACCTTGATACAGTTTTCGGTTCACCGCCTGACTTCAGCCGGATACCGGTGCGGCTGGAGGCGGGCCGTGCGGGCGTGAGTTTTGTAACTCTAAGCTACAACCAGCGCGACAAACACTATCTGATGGATCCGCTCCCGCAGGATGCCAGCCGCTACACCGCCGGGTTATCTCACAACGATCTGGTTGCCGTATTCGACGATCAGGCCGGTGACAGTCCCGTATACCTGCTGCGTATTATTCGGGACCTCCCGGCACGCGATCCCCACGCTAATTTTGAAATCGGTATAGAAGCACTGCGTTATATTGATCTGGCTGAGAAACTCGACTACAGCGATGAACGACAAGTCGTCTGCTTTATAGACGATAACAGTGACGGCTGCCCCTCTGCCTATCCACCATTGCACAGTGTTATCGATACCGGTAACGCTATCGGTATTGTGTACGATAGTGACGCCGATGGGCTGCCTGCATTGTTTGACTCGAACGACAGCGACCCCAACATCCCCGGCAATCGGGATCAGTCCGGTAACAGCGACACCGACGCCAGTGGATTGCACTTTGAGGCGGTTTCCGGCGTCAAGGACGACGGCACTGTTTTGCAGGCGATCATCGCACGCACGGCGCACATCTATCCCGGTGACATCAAAGAAATTGTTCTAAACAGCGACCTGTTCGGTGTCGACGCCGGTGACCAGTCTGTACTCAGCTGTACGCCGGCAGGCATCACCGGAACGGGCCTGGAATTCAGCGGCAGTTGCACCACCAACAATGCAGCCGGCGATGTTGAGATAGAATTCTATCGCCAGTCAATCAACGAACTCAGCCTGCTGATACTGGCTCCGGAGGTGACCCTCGCCGGACTGGGTGACCGGGTAACGATTGACTACAAAATTCACTACCATACGCCGACGGACATCTATGGCAGTGCGTTGCAGTGTGGCGACGCCACATGCCCGACGCTGCCGTCAACGGAAAGACAGATTACAATACCGCTGCCGGACAGTATCCCGGTGTTGTCAGAGATGTCAGTGATCACGGACGACAACACACCAGTGAACTTACTCGGACTGCACGAATTACCCGTAGACCGTCCAGTCACTATGACCGCCGCTCCACTGCCCGGTGCGCGGGACTATGAACTCACTATCTTCTGCGAAGCAGACAGTAACCCGGACAACAAGCAACCAGAGGAAACCCTGAAATTTTTCTCACCCGCTCACGACAATCAGGGGCGCGTACTCGGTCCTGATTTCGTACTTGATATCCCCTGGCTTGCCGGTCGTCAATGTCAGCTGGCCTTGCGTACACCCATTGAAAGTGATGCCGGTGAACTGATCGGTGTCAGCCTGCTGGTGCAAGGTGGTGTTAATCTGCTGGGGACCGATGTCCCCTATTACGCCGACAACGAACTGCATCTGTCAGCCGGCAGCCCCGTCTGCCTGAACACCGAAAAACAGGATGAACTGACAGACCACAACTGCACAGCGGACAACAGCCTGTTTATCGCCGATCAATTCGACCGCAGTGACAACGGTGCCGGCCAGGCAAACATTACCTTCACTGATCAGATCACCAGTGCCAGGGTAGAAGGCGTGCGCCATGACGTGCTGCAGGGACAGTTGCAGGGCGACTCGATAGTCACTTTCGATGGCGATACCCAAAGCACTCAATGGCAACCCGGATGCGGCGCGATAATAACAGCACTTTCATCGAGCAGCAGCTGCCTGGACGACCAGGCAATCGTTCACGATGTTTTTGCGGTAAACACCGACAACACAGAAATGTACCTTCTCAGCAGCGTCTCACCATTCACGCGGATTTACGGGCCGGTAGGCACAAACGGCGGCATACCGCTGACCCACTCAGGGCACTACCAGCTGCGCAGCGATGCGCTGGTGGATGATCCAGCCAGTGATTCAGGCAGTGATTCAGGCAGTGATTCAGGCATCGACGATACCAGTCTGGCGCTACTCGACATCATCATCGACGTTTACAACGATACAGACGGCACTGTTGTCGAGGTCTTCGCTCGTTTCGAACGGCCTGCGCCGGTTACCGGGCACAGCACCAATCAAGCGACCGTCACCGCTTCAATACCCGGCTTCATACAACTCACAACCGCAGCCGGCCACGCCATTGACCTGCAACTGAATGCAATCAGAGACGATAAGCTCAAACTGGACTTCTACGTTTCCGCGCCACAGCGACTGGTGGGCCTGCACGATATAAACGGCGACGGCGTCGATGATGTAGATATCGTCTTTGCCAACGGCTTGTGGGATTTTATTTTCGACACAACCGTTGACGAAGTTAAAGTCCCGGGGGCTACGGATGCCGGTCCGTTACCGATCGATGCCAGTGGCTATCGAGTTGCAACAGTTGACGGTAGCCATGGCTTTAGTGAGTTTCTGGTCACCCTCGGCGATTTGAAATTTCTGGTGACAGCAGATTTCAATACCAGCGGTGATGGTTCATTGCATATAGCGGATCACTACGACGCAGATACCGATACCACACCATTGTTTGGCGGCCTGCCGGTTGAGCAGTTTTTTCCGCACGGCCTGGCACTGACCTCTCCGTTTCATCGTGATCAGATTGACCTGATCGACGGCGACGCCGCCAGTGGTTATTCGACTCATTCATTTCCCGCAGACGCTGATCGAATTTCCGGAATCATCGATGGCCGATTCAAAACCGCCAACCTTTTCCGTCGCCACAACCTGCTCGAAGGCAATCACAATGCAAGTTGCTTTGGCCCGGAGCTGTTTTACCAGAGCCACCCGGATGGACCTGATGGCAGTGCCGCAATCGATGTCAACAGCGGCCTCGCCAATCCCTACCCCAGCCTGCCTGGAGGCGATCTAGGCCTGTGGACAGACTACGATAGTGTCACCGGGCATGCCTGCTCAGCAGCGCAAATGAATGCCCGGCTTGAATCCGCACGACGCAGAAACTTTGCCGGACTGGTGACTCTCGCCGGTATGGTGAGACGTTTGAATACAGACGAACAAGACGACGTAATGGGTGGAACACCGGTTTCCGTGGCCGACAAAATGAACATACTCGGGCTGCACGACGTGTATTTTAACGATGCCACCATCGAAATGGACCCGAGCACCGGCACCTGGCACTATAGCGTATCCATGGAGCACGTCGCAGCCGACGGCAGCGTCTACGATGCAAACATCGACATGCAGTTTAACCCGGGGGATACCACCACCACCGGATATGCGGGCCAGATAACCTTTCGAATAGAGGATTCCGGCAACAGTCAGTTTTGCGAAACCGATGCAGTGGAACATCTAAGTTCACTGGCTTTTGAGCGCAACAACACCGATGAGTTAAAATCGGAGTATCGCCATGCAACCTATTGCGGTCACAACGGCACCAACGGATTCACCGCAGACAACCTGCTTGACCCCACGTACTCCGCAGTCAGCCACGTTGATGGCTGGGTAGATAACTTCACCGTATTTACTGCCAACCTGAATCCACAGAATGCCGTCGGCAGTTACGCCTACAGCTGGCAGGCCGGTTACGCAGACAGCCACAGCCGCGTTCTCAACATAGGACTGAATGATCACACCCCGCTCGATGGCGAGGCCTGGTACGGCTACGGCGACAGTGTCATCAACGGTATCGACAGCGTTGGTACCATTCGCGGCTTTATCTGCAACTGGGCAGGCCCCGGTAATGACCACACACTGATTGAAAAAGCACAGCGTCAGTTTCTGCAGTGGGATCAATCCAGCGGGTTATATGTCGTCAGTGACGGCGGGTCGAACATAAACTACGCACCGACAAACTCATGCCGGTACAACTCCGACGACGGTGGAAGTTTTCTCTACGATAGAAACCTCAACGGTGAACTTGCCGATGAGAGCAGCGTCAGCGTTGACGTGGGCGATGGCGAATCACTACTCTACAACCTTGCTCCGTCTGACTCGAGCACCTATACCGGCATGGATATAGAAGAAGTTATCCGCTCCCGCGGCTACACACCACCGACCCGACCTGCCCTACGCTAGCCAACATCGGGCAACAAGATAACGGAGCCAACGCAGGGTTGGCTCCCGACCCGTTCAGCTTGCAGTCATGTCGACATACGAAAATCCGACAACCACTGAAGGATTCGTACGGCGGCACAAATAACTCCGGTAACAACGCAAATAACGTTGGCCATCAATCAGTATTGCCAGATGTTACTAACGGGAAAATTACCAATTATAAACAGCCACGCTGAAGGCCACGTCCCGCTTGTAATCAACCACCGCCATGATAAGCTTGGTTCCCTAGACCTGAAGTGCAAAGGGAGTATGGCGTGGTCAGTTATGCAAGGCTCAAGCACCGCTTCAAGCGGTTTCGCTATTACAATGAAGCACGACACCCAACACTGTTCCGCGTGCTTGACTTCGCGTTGTTTCCGTCTCAGGTGTTTGTACTGATCATTGCCGTCTGGGCGATGGTCAGCTTCTATCAGAAACATTATTCACACGAAGCGTACATTCAACAATACGCCAACCACAGTGCTGCCAATACGGCGGCACGACGCGACCATTCCAGCCACCTTGATCAGAACAATGCAAAAGTTACCACTGCTTCATCTGACCCTGCACTGCAATACAACAATAGCGGCGCGCCGCTTGAAGTAGCCCCGGTTGCACCGGCACAGACCACCAATGTCGAGGCACTGGACCTGCAGGCGATAGACCGAAGCGCCGCCGGCAACGTCGCGGCACTCCCTGAAGACACCTTTGCTGCGCCGGCCCGTGCCGCTGTAGTAAAAACTCCCGAACAGGCAACCTTGCGCAAGCCACTGATGCCGGAGGTCACACTGCACGATAGCAGCTGGATTCTAAATCAACCACGCAACCGCTTTGTTATTCAGCTGGCATCATCATCTGATGACGTGCTGCTGGTTCAGTATGCACGCGATACGCAGATTCCAACACCAGCCGCGCTCTACCCGTTCAAACGGAATCTGGATCAACAATTGGTCTACGGCCTGTCCACCGGCAGTTACGCCAGCTACGATCTGGCCAGCAAAGCGATCAGTTCGCTGGACGCTGAACTCATAAAATTTGGCACCTGGATTCGCCCGGTCTCCACCATCCAACGGCAGTTAAGCACGCTAAACAGCGTGTCCCCTCCAGCACAGGCGGCCAACGACAAATAAGCGACGTCCTCCTCAGCACTTTATCAAAGCGAAATCAATACAAAATTATGACGTAGTTTTTCTCGAGTTGCTTTTATGTTGCTTAGTCGTCGAGTAC
>CALKXD010000060.1 GCA_938003855.1 uncultured Granulosicoccaceae bacterium
ACAGATACATTCCCGAAACAATTTGTCAAATATATGACGCTCTGCGAAGAAAACGCAGATGACGTTGGTTAACCTTGACCCGAATGAGTTGCGCACGCTCACGCACCGTGCAACAAAGAAGGCTAATCAGGCGCCGTTGTCAAAAGGACCTTTAACCGCTGCGCTCAGGATCGGAAAAGATTTTAATGAATGCTACTCATACACGCGGGAGAACTGCCGCTGCTGCTCAGGGTTCAACCCGAAGCGCATCCGGTCATCACTCGTTTGCTGCGCGTCGATTGTTATTCTGCGATTTGAGTGGATTGCACGGCGACCTTGCAAATGCGATCGAAGCGTCGCAGTGGAACGTCGATGTGGCCAAAACGCTCGACGTTGCCGAAAACTGCCTCTACAACGACGCCTACGAAGTCGGTGTCATTGTTTTGCGGGAAATTGAGCTGGCCGTTATCGATGACATCGAAGTTTTCCTCAATCGGCACGCGCTGAACTGGATTGCAATTGTCGAACATGCTGTCATCGATAATGATCGTGCAGCAGGACTGATTTCCGACAATTGCTACGACTACCACTCCCTGCCCTGTGACACCACGCAACTCGCCGCAACGCTTGGCCATGCCTACGGAATGTCAGTACTCAGGCCTAAGCCGGCCATTAACACGCTGGAAGCAGATGAAGACACGCAGATGGTTGGCGACAGCGACGCCATGCGCAACCTCTACGCAACCATTAAAAAATCAGCGCGGGTAGACGCACCGGTGATGATTACCGGAGAAACCGGCACCGGCAAGGAACTCGTCAGCCGCGCTCTGCACAATCAGTCGCCAAGATGCGCCGAGCCTTTTATCACTGTCAGCTGTGCAACTATCCCGGCCACCTTGATCGGTGAAGAACTATTCGGCTCTAACAGCAATGGTCCAGGTGCACTTGAAAAAGCCACAGGTGGATCAGTATTTCTCGATTCCATCACTGATCTGCCGGCCGAGCAGCAGATGTTGTTGCTGCGGTTTATGCAATCCGGCCAGGTTGAGCGCGCCGACAGCACACATCCAATCCCGGTCGACGTTCGAGTGATCACATCAAGCTCTAACAACATCGACGAAGGCGTAAAGAACGGCCTGTTCAGAGAAGACCTGTACTACCGCCTTAATATCCTGCATATAGAAATCCCTCCGCTGCGGGAACGCATCGGTGACGTCGATCACCTGGCTCAGTATTTCTTTGAGCAGTTTTTCAACGAATCTCCGGGGCGCATCAAGGGTTTTTCCCAGCAAGCAAAAATTGCGATGCACCAGCATAACTGGCCTGGCAATGTTCGCGAGTTATTGAATCGTGTGAGGCAGGCCATGGTGATGTGCGAAAGCAGCTTGATTCAAGCGATTGATTTGGGGCTGGGCTCTCATGCCACCACAGAGGCCGATGCCAATACGCCGACCAATCTCGACGAAGTCAGAGCCAAGGCTGAAGGGGAGTTCATCAGAAACGCGCTTGAGCGCAACTACAACAACGTGACGGAAACCGCCTCGCAGTTAGGCGTATCTCGCGTCACACTGTATCGACTGATGAAAAAGTACGGGGTCAATATAGCCGGAAGCGGCAGACGCAGCGCCAGCCGCTAAACGCAACTGCACGGCACCTGTTGTTTATTTTGACTGTCCCTTGTCTGCCTTCTGCTAGCTGAAAAAACGTGCGTTTATTGCGCGTTGCAGCCATCGGTCAATGACCCGATCCAGTGACGCCTCTGTCGCCAGCCCGATTTTTTCGGGTAGCGATTTTTTCGCTTCATACTTTACTCTATAGACGTCTGCCTGCTCACAGCTTTCAGTAATGTATTGATCACTGGTTTTGATTTCATCAACCAGCTTCATTTGTATCGCCGCCTCGCCACTCCAAACCTCACCGGTGGCCACTTCTGCAATATTGGTCTGAGGTCGGAATCTGGAAATGAAGTTTTTGAACTGCTCGTGTATGACTTCCAGTTCAGAGATAAACTTCTGGCGGCCCTTGTCGGTATTTTCACCCATGACCGTCATCGTTCTTTTGTACTCACCGGCGGTCAGCAGCTCTACATCAATATCGTACTTTTTCAGTAGCCGGTGGACGTTCGGTATCTGTGCCATGACACCAATCGATCCGATAATCGCAAACGGCGCTGCTACGATACGGTTTGCGACGCAGGCCATCAGATAGCCTCCACTCGCCGCCACCTTGTCGACGGCCACCGTTAATGCAATATTCTTGTCTCTGATACGCTGTAATTGCGAGGCGGCGAGTCCGTAGCCGTGCACGGTACCTCCACCACTCTCAATGCGGACCAGTACTTCATCGTAGACATCTGCCAGTGACAATACCGCAGTAATCTCGCGGCGCAAGCCACGCACTTGTGAGGCTCTGATATCTCCGTCAAAATCAAGTAAAAACACCCGGCGACGTTTTTTCTCGTCGACAATGGTTGTGCCGTCGCCACGATTTTTGGCGGCAATTTTTGCGGCCGCTTTTCTCTCTTTGTTTTCGACTTTGAGCTTTTTCTTTTTCAGCTTGGACGATTCTTTTAGATCTGCAGGATCAAGCACCAGACTTTGCAGCATTTCGCGGCTGTCCTCGAGTTGCTCGTTTATGTGGGTAACACTGATGCTCCCCTCTTCGCGTCGCCCACGGCCACCCACCGATGACACCAGAATCACTGCCAGCACAAACAACAGGAAAAAGGTCAGCAACTTTGCTAAGAACAGTCCATAACTGAAGAAAAATTCACCCACTAACCCTACCCCGGAAAAAGAATCAAAGAATTATAGGACCACCAGCGCGGTGGCCTGCTGACAAGACAGTCAGAAGCATATCCCGCAATGCCACGCAGCACTAGTCAGCTTTATGACGAATAAACCAACACTGGTGAATGCGTGGATTTCGAGCAAAATCTCTCTGCAGGCTCCATTTGCTGCGATCCTCGATGTCAAACTGGCTGTTTAGCCCGACCGCCAGCTTGAAACGTCGATAATTATTGGAAAACACCAGGGTGCCACCGGGTTTAAGTATAGACAGGCATTCTTCAATCATCACGCGGTGGTCGCGCTGTACATCCCAGTCGCTATCCATGGATGTCGAGTTTGAAAACGTTGGCGGATCGAGGAAAATCAAATCGAATCGCTCCCCCGGGCTCTTTTTGTAGTCCGCCAGCCACTGAGCGCAATCCGCATGGTGTAACTGATGACTGGCCAGCGAAATATCATTCAAGGCGAAGTTCCTGCCTGCCCAGGCAATGTATTTATTTGATTTATCAACACTTATGCTGCTTGACGCGCCCCCCACGGCCGCGTGCACGGTTGCACTGGCGGTATAGCAATAGAGATTTAATACCCGTTTATTCTGTGCGGCCCTGGCAAGCCACAGACGTACTTTGCGGTGGTCGAGAAACAACCCCACATCGAGGTAGTCATGCAGATTGATCAGCAGACGGCAGTTGCCCTCCCGCACCTCATGATATCGCTCTAGTTTTTGCAGGCGCGCGTATTGCGACTCAGCACGCTGCTGAGCACGACGCTTGATCGCCAGATTTTCGATGGTGCAATCAAGCTCTTTGCTGACTACGGCGGCCGCCCCATCGATACGCTGCTGCGCCAGCAGGGGATCAATATGACCGGGTGCCCGATACTCCTGCAAACTGACATAGTGTTCGTTGGTATCTGCGTCTTGAAACACATCAAGGGCAAAAGCGTAGTCCGGCAGATCGGCATCATAAAGGCGGTAACTGGAGATTCCGGCCGATTTCAACCAGCCTTTTAATTGCTTGCGATTTTTCCGCAAACGATCTCGAAACTGATCAAGACCCGGCGCAGTTGTCGGCGTCTCAGAGTCCTCGGCCTGCGTTGCGGGGCTCAATGCCTTTTGGTCTGTCGCAGTGGCTGGCGAATTCCATGGATTAAAAGCGGCAGCGTGGGTGTGTGAATCCTCCGTCACACGGGCTGCCTGATCCACGACTGACTGCGCAGACGGGGGTGGTATATCGGCTATAAACAAACGGCAATCGATACCGCCATTGCCGCACTCAAGCGCCACCCGGCGCGACAGACCGGTGCGATGAAAAAGCGACGGATTACCCGTGAACAACGACAGCTTCCAGTTTCCAGCGCGACTTCGAACTGATCGACCCAGTCTGGAATAAAAAACTCCGATCTCACTATTTTTTTCCAGCCGCTCGCCGTATGGCGGATTGATCATCAGCAACCCGGGCCCACCAGTGAGTGGCGGCGCTTCGGTAAAAAAATCCCCCTGCTCAATGTGGATAATTGACTCAAGCCCGGCCGCATTGACATTAGCACGCGCGGCAGCAACCGCCTTGGCGTCGATATCGTACCCCGCCAGCGCTGGTTGATTATCGATCTGACGGGCAGCACTCGCCTCATCAATCAGCGCTTGCCAAAGTGCCGGGTCATGCTGTCGCCAGCCGAGGAAACCAAAATAGCTGCGCATTGCACCGGGAGCAATATTAGCGGCGATCATTGCCGCTTCAATTAAGAATGTACCCGACCCGCACATGGGGTCGACCATCGGTGCACGACTCTTTGCCATTGCTGGCCAATCAGAAGCCAGCAACAAGGCCGCCGCCAGATTTTCTTTCAGCGGTGCCAGTCCGCCTTGTTGGCGATAATTTCGGCGGTGAAGGCTGCTGCCCGCCATATCGAGGCTGACGCGAGCGCGGTTTTTATACAGATACACATTAATGCGCACGTCGGGGGTTTGCCGATCAACGGACGGGCGTTCTCCGGTTCGCTCTCGAAACCAGTCAACCACCGCGTCTTTGGTCAGCTGAGCGCCATACTGACTGTGCGTGATCACCGAGTCAGCGCTAAAAAAGTCCACCGCAAGCGACCCACTTTGCGACAGATGCAACGACCAGTCGTGTTGCATAAGACTGCTGTAAAAGCTTTTTTCATCACTGACCTTAAAGGCCATCAGCGGATACAGAACCCGATTAGCGACTCTTGACCATAGACAGACCTGATAGATCTGCCGCAACTCAACGGTGCAATCAACACCCGCCCGGCGTATTCTCAGCTTTTTAATACCAAGCGATTTAAGCTCGCTGTGGAGAATCTTTTCAAGGCCAGCTGCACAGGCAACGAAACAGGTAGTGGTGGGCACGGGGAGTCTGCATTAAGGGCGGTCACGACCCGCCACCCTACCCCGTGTCGGTTACAAAATAAAGCGCTTGCAGCAGAATGTGAAAAATACCCGCCGTTAGCCGGCTGCGTCACCGCCGGGTCTGATCAGGCTTGACGGCGCTCGGACAACGGCCAGGAGTTCTCCACCTGATAGCTTTTCGCAGGGCCGGTATCCGGCAATCGGCTGTAGGTGCCTGCAAGCTCCCGAAGTCTGCCCGCCAGACCGTCGTCAATCTGTTCCCAGTCAAATCGCCATCGCCAGTTTCCCTCGGTCGTACCCGGCGTGTTCATGCGATGCCCCTGCCCGAGTCCCAGAACATCCTGCATTGGCACAATAGACGTTTGCGCCACAGACATCATGGCACTGCGAATCATCGGCCACGGCATTTCATCATCAGCACATTGATAGTAGCGCCGCACATGGTGTCGGGTTTGCTCATCCGCCAGGTGATACCACGATGTTGTTGTGTCGTTATCGTGGGTACCACTATAAGCCACCATATCAGCGCTGTGATTATGTGGCAGGTGATGATTATCGATGTCGCCATCGAAGGCAAACTGCAGCACCTTCATACCGGGTAGTGAAAACTGCTGACGGAGATCATCAACAGCCGAGGTTATAATGCCTAAATCCTCTGCCACTAACGGTAGCTCACTGAAGTGCTTGTTAACCTGCTCCAGCAGCTCCGCTCCAGGTGCCTTTACCCAGCGCCCGTCTATGGCAGTAGGTGATTCAGCGGGAATTTCCCAGTACGATTCAAGTCCCCTGAAATGATCAATACGCACCAGATCAAACAGACTGAAGTGGGTGTGCAACCGATCCAGCCACCAGCCGAATCCATCTGCTTTTAATTGTCCCCAGTTGTACAGGGGGTTTCCCCAGCGCTGCCCTTCAGCGGTAAACGCATCCGGGGGAACGCCGGCAACGACATCGCACTGACCGTTGTCATCTACGGTAAAGTACTGTCGATTAGCCCAGACATCAGCGCTGTCACCGGATACGAAAATCGGCAGATCGCCAAACAAATAGACACCGTGCTCGTGGGCATAGTTACGCAACTGCCGCCACTGCACAAAAAATAGATACTGTTCAAACTTTCGAATCTGCAGGGCTCGGGAGCTATTCACCAACGCACTGTCCACAGACTTTTTTACATTGCGCCGCAAGTCCTGTGGCCAATCAGACCAGGCACTGCCGCCGTGCATTTCTTTTAAAACAACGTATCGGGAGTAATCTTCCAGCCAGAAATTCTGGCCCCGGACAAATCGGGCGAAATCTTTGCGGGTGCCGGTATCCATGGTGTCGATTGCGGTATTGCAAGCGCGTTCAAGAGTAGCAAGACGCCAGGCAACTGAATCCTCTGCATGGTCCCAGATATTGGCTTCCAGCCAACCCTTATCGACAAGCCAGTCAAGACTGATCAGCAGAGGGTTACCGGCATGCGTCGACAGGCATTGATACGGACTTCCATCAGAGTGCGTGGGGCCCAGAGGCATTACCTGCCAGATGGTCTGACCGGCGGCGGCCAGAAATTCTACAAAGCGATAGGCACTGTGTGAAAAATCTCCCATACACCAGGGGCCCGGCAACGAAGTCGGATGAAGAAGCAGGCCGGTGCGGCGATGTGCGAGCGGGTTATGCAGTTTCAAAGTAGAGGCCGATTGAAAAATTCAAGAGTAGTTTTTTTGCAACGCTTGCCGCCAACGGCCGACCGCGTGTGCAGAGAACCCTACGCTATACTGTGCAGGCTTTGCCCCAGCATATCAGGGGTGACCAATACTATCCCACCCGGACTGACACAAAATCGTTTCTGGTCAGCGACGGGGTCAACACCGATTGAGGTATTGTCGGGGATAATACACCCGCGATCCACAATGGCACGCTTGATATGACAGTTCTCGCCGATTACAACGTCTGGCATCACTACCGACTGATCAATCACTGTGTGATCGGCTATCGTTACATTGGAGAACAGCAGCGATTCATTGACGGTAGCACCTGAAATAATGCAGCCGCCCGACACCAGAGAGTTAAATGCCGCGCCTTGCTTGTCAGCCGTGTTGTGGACAAACTTGGCCGGCGGCAGTTGCTCCTGATGCGTCCAGATAGGCCATTCTTTGTCGTACATGTTTAATTCTGGCAATACCCTGGTCAACTCGAGGTTGGCACCCCAGAAGGAGTCCAGTGTGCCCACGTCACGCCAGTAGCTCTGACCACCACTCTGCTTATCTAGAAAAGAATATCCATAGACAGCACTGGTCGGGATCACTCTGGGTATGATGTCTTTACCAAAGTCATGGGTCGAGCCCTCCGTCACATTATCTTCTATCAGTTGCTTGCAGAGAAACTCCATGTCAAATATATATATTCCCATGGAAGCAAGAGACGTCCCCGGCTTATCGTGAAGCTCGGCCGGGTTCTCAGGTTTTTCGTTAAATTCTTCAACGCGTCCATCACTCGCCATACTCAGCACCCCGAACGATGACGCGTCTGCAACAGGCACTTCTATGCAGCCAATCGTCAGGTCGGAATGCTGCGCGACGTGATAGGCCAGCATCGGTCCGTAATCCATTTTGTAGACATGGTCACCGGCAAGAATAATTACGTGCTTCGGGCCAAAGCTACGCATGATATCGATATTCTGATACACCGCATCGGCTGTTCCCTTATACCAGGAGTTTTCATCGATACGCTGTTGCGCAGGCAGAAGCTCGACAAACGGCCCGAAATCACCGCCAATCATGCCCCAGCCACGTTGTATATGACGGATCAGCGAATGCGCTTTGTACTGAGTCAATACACCAACCCGGCGGATACCCGAATTCAGACAGTTGGACAAGGGAAAATCAATAATTCGAAACTTACCACCGAACGGCACTGCGGGTTTGGCACGCCAATCGGTCAGATGCTCCAGCCGCGACCCTCGTCCCCCGGCAAGCACCAAAGCGACCGTATCCCGCGTCAGCCGGCTGACGAATCGCCCGGCCGGTGTGGGATTCTGGTTGTACACATTTATTGTCATTTTATTTCAGCTACTCATTTCACTGGGTACTCCACACTGGCTTTAGACCGCTCCGGGCTGCGTTGACACGTCCAATTACCAGAATCATCCCTAAGACGCCGCAATTGCAGCTATTATTAGACACGCCCAGCAATCAACCACCGGAGAATCGGACAGCGTCGCAATAAAAGGTCCAATTCCAGACATCATTTCGATTATTCCGGTCAGACCCGGCACAAGGAATCCAAAAATTACACATCCCCCCGTCAACACCAAAGCGCTTACACTCACAAGCGAACTGCGGCGAATCATCGACGCCACCCATCACGATCCGTTCGCCGTGCTCGGCTGGCACACACTCGATAAGCAATCGGTTATCCGGGTCTTCCAACCACGGGCGAGCAGCGTGCAACTGGCCGCCACCGGTGAATCATTTACCCGCATCACCGGCACCGATCTTTTTGTACTCACCGGTGACAAACTCGATCCGCAATACCAGCTGACCTTGACCGACAGCAACGCCGGGACACACACCGTCGACGACCCTTACCGCTTCGGTCCGACGGTTACTGAATTCGATCTGCACCTGTTTAACGAAGGCCGCCATCTGCGGCTCTATGACGTCCTTGGCGCACATAACGCCACGGTCGACGGGGTCAGCGGCATTCGCTTTGCGGTCTGGGCACCATCATCGTCCCGGGTCAGTGTAGTCGGTGATTTCAATCACTGGGACGGGCGCGTGCACGCCATGCGAAACCGCGGACAAAGCGGCGTGTGGGAGCTGTTCCTGCCCGGGCTGCGCAGCGGTGAACACTATAAGTTCGAGCTACTCAACGCAGATACCGGTGCTATCACCACCAAGCAGGATCCCTATGCCAACGAATTTGAAATGCGACCGGCAACGGCCTGCCGCATCAATCACAGCGAATTTACCTGGAGCGATCAGCAATGGCTTGAGAAACGCGCTGATAATCTATGGCAACAAACGCCGTCAGCCATCTATGAAGTTCACCCCGGTTCCTGGCAGCGCAGTGATAGCGGTGACTTTTTAAACTACCGGGAAATGGCAGACAAGCTGGTCGAGTACGTGACCTTCATGGGGTTTACCCACATTGAGCTAATGCCGATCACCGAACATCCGCTGGATGCCTCGTGGGGCTATCAGGTGACTGGCTATTTTGCACCCAGCAGCAGGTTCGGCACACCGGATGATTTTCGCTACCTGGTGAACCTGTGTCACAACGCCGACATTGGCGTCATTCTCGATTGGGTCCCGGCGCACTTCCCGCGCGACAGCTTCGGTCTGGCACAGTACGACGGCAGCAGTCTCTACGAGCATGCCGACCCACGACTCGGTGAACATCGCGACTGGGGCACTCTCATTTTCAACTATGGCCGTCGTGAAGTCAGCAATTTTCTGCTGGCCTCTGCCCTGTACTGGTTGCGTGAATTTCACCTGGACGGTTTGCGGGTCGATGCGGTTGCCTCAATGTTATACCTCGATTATTCACGCGAACCCGGCGACTGGCTTGCCAATAAATTCGGTGGGCGCGAAAACCTGGAAGCGGTCGAATTTCTGCGTGACCTGACCCGTATCACCCAGACTGAAGTACCCGGCAGCGTTATCATTGCCGAAGAGAGCACCTCCTGGCCACAGGTCACACGCCCACCCGACCATGGCGGCCTGGGCTTCAGCATGAAATGGAATATGGGCTGGATGCACGACAGCCTTTCCTACATGCAGGAAGACCCGATCAATCGCCGACACCACCACAACAACCTGACGTTTGGTTTGTTGTATCTGTACAGTGAAAATTTTGTTCTGCCATTCAGTCACGATGAAGTCGTGCACGGCAAAGGATCTATGCTCAGCCGTATGCCCGGTGATGATTGGCAGCAGTTCGCCAATCTTCGCCTGCTGTACAGCTACCAATACACCTACCCTGGTAAAAAGCTGTTGTTCCAGGGCTGTGAATTCGGCCAGCGCAGCGAATGGGACTTTGACAGCACCCTCGACTGGCATCTGACAGACGCGCCCGCGCACCGTGGAGTGATGTTGATGGTAGCCGATCTGAACCGTCTCTATACCACTCACCCGGGGCTGCATATCAATGAATTTGACGGTGAAGGCTTTGAGTGGATTAACGCCGATGATGCGTCTAACTCAGTACTCGCCTATCTGCGGAAAAGTGATACAGAAACCCTGTTGATCGTACTGAATTTTACCCCTATTCCACGCCACGACTATCAAATCGGCGTGAATCATGAAGGCGACTACCGACAGATATTTAACTCCGACGATGAAAAATACGGTGGCGCCGGCGTTGTCAGCAGCGATCCATTGCCAACCGTCGAGGATTCCTGCATGGGCAGACCTCACTCCCTTACGTTGACACTGCCGCCTCTGGCCGCTTTAGTCCTGCAACACACACAAACCGGGTAGTCCGCCAGTTCGCCAATGGCCGCAAACAAAAATACTTATAAAGTTCTGTTCGCCTGCAGCGAACTTACGCCCTGGATAAAAACCGGCGGACTGGCAGACGTCTGTGGCAGTTTGCCACACGCATTGCATCGTGCCGGCAGTGACGTCAGGGTGGTGCTGCCGGGTTACGACTCGGTACTCAGGCAGATTGAATCACCGATATTCATCAGCCAGCTCGACCTGCCGCTAGGCCCGGTCGCCCTGTGTCGAACCACACTAAAAGATATCGATGTGTTGCTGGTCACCCACCCCTGTTTCAGCAACCGAACCGGTAACCCGTATATGTCAGATGATGACCGTGCGTGGGCGGACAATCCGTTTCGGTTTGCGCTGTTTTCACAGGCTATCGATGAAATCGCCGTAAATCAGGCCAGACTCGACTGGCAGCCGGACATTGTGCATTGCAACGACTGGCAGACTGGCCTGGCTCCGGCACTACTGACCCTGCGAGCGCAACGACCCGCCACTGTATTCACCGTGCACAATCTCGCCTATCAAGGCAATATTATGCAGAACGCGTATGAAACCCTGAAACTGCCAACCGAACTATTCCACGACAACGGTCTGGAGTTCTGGGGACAAGCCAGCTACATCAAAGGTGGACTCGCCTACGCAGACCGGGTCAATACCGTCAGCGCCGGTTACGCCGACGAAATAAAAACCGAGCAATTCGGCTGTGGCATGGACGGTTTACTGCGTAGTCGCAGTGATCGTGTCAGTGGCATATTAAACGGCATCGATATGGACGACTGGAACCCCGAGACCGACACCCATCTGGCCGCCAACTTTTCGTTTAACACCATCAATCTAAAAGCGGTCAATAAAGAAGAATTACAGAAAGCCATGGGACTACCAATCGACCCGGATGTGCCTGTGTTCGGTGTGATCAGTCGCCTGGCAGAACAAAAAGGCATCGACGTTATCATTGAAGCGATAGCCAGCCTTCGTGAAGACTACTTTCAATTGGCGGTACTCGGTTCAGGTGAAACCCACTTGCAAGTGCAACTGCTGACACTGGAAAAAGAACTGCCGCAGAAAGTTGCGGTCAGAATCGGCTTTAGCGAACCATTCTCGCGACTCGTTGAGGCTGGTGCTGATGTGTTCCTGATGCCCTCGCGCTACGAGCCCTGTGGATTGAATCAAATGTACAGTCTGCGCTACGGCACACTGCCCATGGTAACCAATGTCGGCGGACTTGCAGACACCGTCTTCGACAGCGATAGTGATGCTGGAAAAGCCAACGGCTTTGTCATTCAGGGCGCTACCGGACCGCATCTGGAATCCGGAATGCGAAGGGCAATTGCCGCTTTTACCGATAAACCGGCCTGGAGAAATCTGCAGAAAAACGGTATGACGCAAAATTTCAGCTGGGACGCAAGCGCACAAAGTTACCTGGCGTTATATCAGGCTGCCATCGACGACGTTCAGACGCTCGGTAAGCAATTGCAGCCTCAGTAGCAGGACAACGACGAACCGTCCTTCGTGCAGGTATACTTGCTGTCGAATAAGCAGACGGACTCAATAATGGCCTCCAATCAAGCATTGCTGACTGACGATCAGATCTCGGAATTTGAAACAAACGGCGTCATTGTACTTCGCAACGCTTTTACACCGTGGGTAGAAGGCGCCCGCAAGGCGATAGAGCAAAACAAGGAAAATCCTAGCTGGCGTGAGCGCACTTACCGTCCTGACGATGGCGGAGCACCGTTTTTTCAGGACTACTGCGTGTGGTCGCAATTCGATGGCTACCGGCAACTAGTAGAAGCCTCACCGATGGCAGAGTTGGCCGCTCGTCTGATGCGCTCAAAAACCGCGCGTATCTTTCACGACCACATTCTGGTGAAGGAACCCGGTAATTCCGTGGTCACACCATGGCATCAGGATAAGCCCTACTATCTGGTCGACGCTGAGCAATCAGTGAGCTTCTGGGTGCCGCTGGATGCAATCCCCAGAGAGCGCAGTATCGAGTATGTCAGCGGGTCTCATCGATGGGGTAAGCTGTTCAAACCTCAACGCTTTGACGGCACCGATCTTTACGCCAACGACAACTCAGAAGCCGTGCCTGATATTGACAAACTCAAAGACACCCTGACCATTCAAGGTTGGGAGATGCAACCCGGAGACGCCGTTGCATTCAACTTCGGCACCTTGCACGGCGCTCCGGCTAACGCTTCTAACAATCGACGACGAGTAATATCGTTACGCTGGGTTGGCGATGACGCACGCTTTGTTCAGCGCTCGGGCAAGACATCGCCAGCGTTCCCGGATCTGCAATTCGAAGACGGCGCACCGTTTGAAGGCAAGGAATTTCCAGTGATTTATCCCGTTGCGTGATCGCCACTTGATGATGACCTTTTTCCTGAGCGCACCGCAAAGTAGCCCGCTATAGCGATCAACGCCATGCCGGACAAAGTAACGGCATCGGGTTTTTCTGCAAACAGCAGCCCGCCCCACACGGCGCTGAAAATCAGATAGGCGTAATCAAAGATTGCGACCACCGATGGCGTGCCCTTTTGATACGCCACCGCCGCTAGCCAGCTACCGATCACTATGACCAGCGCTAGTACAAAAAAAGCTAACCACTGCGACGCTCCAGGCCATTGCCAGCCGCCGAGTAGAAAGGGGTTAGCGTCGACTCTCGACGGCGCCAAATCACCAAACTCGAGCAACAAGGTGGCACTCAACCCGATCACCGCAAACGTAATATTGAGCGCAAATGAAAGAACTTTGGGGCTTTCGCGCTGGCATCGGGTACGAGTGACAATCATTGCGAACGCATACAGCACTGCCGCCAGCAAAGGCAGCAAACCATACCGATTGAAACCTTCGGTCTCTGGTCGGACGATAATTAACACCCCACCAAAGCCCATCGCGATTGCTATCCACAATGACCTGGCAGGCCGGTCGCCGATGAGCAATGTCGACAGCAAAGCAATAAACAGAGGCGTTGTGTAGTACACCGCTGCGGCCACTGACAATTTAATGTGCGGCAGTGCCACGTAATAGCTGATCCACATCAGCCCCAGCAACACACTGCGCAGACTAACCCAGAACAGCGACAGTGGCAGCAAAGAGGCACTATCCCCGGTGGCTCGCATGAGGACCAGCAAGATTGGCAACGCAATCAATGACCTGATCACATAGATTTGCCAAAGGGTCACCGTGCCACTGATAAGCTTGATCACAGCATCGCCAAACGACAGCGCCAGTACAGCAATCAGAATCGCAGCTATGGCGTGACTATTATTATCACGCACAGCCAATGTCTGTCGGGACTATAAAACGGCGGCTACAAAGACCCGTACGCTTTGGTAAAGCCTCGCAGGGAAATTTCAATATCTATTGCTCCAGCGCCTTCTGCCGCCACCGTAATCACGGCTTTGCTTCCGGCTTTGAGCATTTGTACAACATCGGAACTCAGCGGCTCGCGAACCAGACAACCCTGGGTCTGACAGATACGGAACGGGGCCGAGCGCGGCTCACCGTCGTCAATCTTCAACTGCAAGCCAAAGTCGAGCAACACACCGAGCGGAGTGATGATATCGGCAACCGCATCGACTTTAACCCCGTTAATCTCGGCCGCCTCTTCATCAACTTTGCGTACAACAAACTCGATGGCAGGAGATCCTTGTGGATCTTTACCGAGTTGAGTCATTGCACACTGCCCGCTGCCAGGCTCACACACCAGGCTCCAGTCGCCCACCTGAGTAATCTCGGGCTGCACGGCAGGACCAGCCGGCTCCAGATCACTGAGTTTCTGCGCAAACACCGGTACCGCGCAGAAAAATAGAAACACAGTGACACAGCGTGCCAAAGGGTTTGATTTAATACTCACAAATCGCCTCATTCCATATACTGGTTAGACCCCATTGCAGCACTCCACGGAGTGACTTGCAACTGAAGTGGGTTAATCGACACACTCTTGCGACAGCGTGCCGACAGTGTGTGGTGGTAACGCGGTTGTCACAATCAACCAGCAGGACACTGCGCAGCAGACAACCCGCCGCTGCACAGAAATCTTCCCGGTCAATGGCTAGCCTGCACGGTAGACAGGAAAACGACGGCAAAGTGCGGTCACTTTTTCACGCACTTCTGCGTTGACCGCCTCGTTATTTATGTCATCCAGTACGTCGCACATCCAACCCGCCAGATCACTCATTTCCTGCTCTTTGAATCCACGTGTTGTGGCCGCCGGAGACCCGATGCGCAAGCCACTGGTCACAAACGGCGATTGCGGATCCTTTGGCACGGTATTTTTATTCACAGTGATGTGGGCTCGACCCAGTGCGGCATCCGCCTCTTTACCGGTCAGCCCCTTATCGATCAGATCGAGTAAAAACAAATGATCGTCGGTACCGTTTGAAACTATCTTATAACCGCGCTGCTGAAATACCGAGCACATCGCTCGGGCATTATCGAGCACCTGCTGCTGATAGGCTTTGAATTCCGGCGCCATTGCTTCCTTGAAGGCTACCGCTTTTCCAGCGATCACATGCATCAGCGGCCCGCCCTGCATACCGGGGAAAATATTGGAATTGAATTTCTTTTCAAGCTCGGGGTTGGCGCGCGCGAGAATCATTCCACCACGCGGACCACGCAGTGTTTTATGCGTGGTCGTGGTGACTACGTCCGCAATCGGTACCGGGTTCGGGTACAAACCCACCGCAACCAGGCCGGCAACATGCGCCATATCAACCAGCAAATAGGCGCCCACTTCGTCGGCGATATCGCGGAATTTCTGCCAGTCTATAATTTTCGAGTAGGCAGAAAACCCCGCCACGATCATCTTTGGCTTATGCTCACGGGCAAGGGTTGCTACCTGGTCGTAGTCTATTTCGCCGGTCTCTTCTTCAAGACCATATTGCACGGCACTGTAGATTTTACCGGAGAAATTCACGCTGGCACCGTGTGTCAGGTGACCCCCGTGATCCAATGACATACCAAGCACAACATCACCGGGCTTGCACAAGGCCATGTATACAGCAGCATTTGCCTGCGAGCCGGAATGCGGCTGCACATTGGCGTAGTCGGCACCAAACAACTGTTTAGCGCGATCAATGGCCAGCTGCTCAGCGACATCGACAAATTCACAGCCACCGTAATAACGTTTCGACGGATAGCCTTCAGCGTACTTGTTTGTCAGCACGGACCCTTGAGCCTCAAGGACGCGCGGGCTGGTGTAATTTTCAGAGGCGATCAACTCGACATGATCTTCCTGACGCGCAACCTCCTGCTGCATGGCTTGCCATAACTCATCGTCAAAGCCGGCAATTTTTTCGTCACTTTTAAACATCAACAACTCTCCACTAGATAGAAATAGAATCTGTCGCCATGCCTGAACTACACAGACCGCGTGTCGTCAGGCGATGCGGATAGGTTTACGCCGCCGGTTGTTTGCAGGGACTGCCTGATCAAACAGGTCGGCAAGCTGTGATGTCATGGCTCCGGCCAGTTCGGTAACGTTGGCAATGGTCGCGGCACGCCGGTAGTACTGCGTGACATCGTGACCAATGCCGATGGCCGTCAGCTCAACACTGCTGTCTGCTTCAATCTGGGTAATTATTTCGCGTAGATGGCGCTCGAGAAATTTACCTGGATTCGCCGACAAGGTGGAGTCATCGATGGGAGCACCATCGGAAATCATCATCAGAATCTTGCGTTTTTCCGGACGGACCGATAAACGCTGATGAGCCCACATCAAGGCTTCGCCATCAATGTTCTCTTTCAGCAAACCCTTGCGCAACATCAAGCCCAGGTTACCGCGCCCGCGTCGCCACGGAGTATCGGCTGACTTATAGATTATATGACGCAAGTCGTTTAAGCGACCGGGGTTTACCGGATGTCCCTTACCCACCCACTGCGCTCTGGACTGCCCGCCCTTCCAGGCGCGGGTGGTAAATCCGAGTATTTCAACGCCGACGCCGCAGCGTTCCAGTGTATTGGCTAGTACATCGGCACAGGCCGCTGCAACGATGATCGAACGGCCGTGCATTGAGCCGGAGTTATCGATCAGCAGTGTTACCACGGTATCGCGAAACTGCGCTTCGCGTTCACGCTTGAATGAAAGTGGCTGCATGGGGTCGGTGACCACACGGGTCAGCCGTGCGGTATCAAGCACGCCCTCTTCCTGATCAAAATCCCACGAGCGATTCTGATGCGCCAACAGGCGTCGCTGCAACCGGTTGGCAAACCGCCCGACAGACGATTGCAGGTCACCGACATGCTCATCCAGCCGTTCACGCAGGCGGCCGAGCTCGGTGGTGTTGCAGATGTCCAGCGGTTTCACTATCTCGTCAAAATCGGTGGTATAGATTTTATAGCGATTAGCCGGTGCAAAATGGCCTTCACCGGGAATCTCCACCGAAGCGCCCGGGCTTTCCGCGGGATCACCCTCCGACGTTTCATTTTCGCTCTCGGTACTCTCGGAACCATCGTCCTGCTGATCGGCATCATCTTCAAATTTTGCGTCTTCGGCGTCCGCTGCTGAGGAATCACCATCGGCTTCGGTATCCGGCGCTTCGTCACTATCGGGCTCCTGCTCCGAGTCTTCGCCCTGGTCTTCCCCGGTGTCAACATCGCTCAGTAAGTCCATCGCCACCAGCAGTTTATTCATCTGCTGCGCGAACAGCTGCTGATCGTTGCGCTCAGCGTGCAGACGATCCAGCCATTCCGGCGATACTTTCTGCAGCTGGGCGTCACAGCTTTTCAGCAACGCTTTGGCAGCTTGTGTCAGATCACGGCCACTCAGCCGCTGGTGCAGCAACACACCCAGCGCTTCAGCGAGAACGGCCGGACCGTTTTGCAGATCAAGGTTGGCCAGATGCACCGAGCGGGAGTTTTCCAGATTGCTGGCCACGCCGTCGAGGTTGCGACAGCCGACAGCCTCCACACGGGCCTGCTCTACTGTATCGAAGACTTTTCTGGCGGTGACTTCCTGTGGCGCATGGCGCTGATGAATCTTTGCATCATGGTGGGCACGGCGCAGCGCCATCGCATCGGTCTGGCCGCGCGTTACTGCCAGCTCGGCAGCGCTGATCTCATCAGCCAGATCCTGCACGCGCGTGCCGCCAATCTCAACGGTGCCTCGGCCCCGTTCAAAACTGACCGCCAGCGTCTCATCGCCGGACACCGCCCGCGCACAGGCACTCAATGACCTTTTCAGCAGATCGGTATCGTAGGCTGCATCGTCGCTGGTTTTTCTGGAAGGGCCACTCATCGTCGTCGCTGCATCAGCCAATCAGTTCAGCAGCTTCTGATACTTCTTCATCAAAAACACGCTGATAGAGTTCTTCGATTAGTTCACGCTCGACCGGATCACACTTGTTTAGAAAAGTCAGCTCAAACGCCAACGCGATGTTTTTGAAGAACTCGGCGTTTTCCGTCCAGGTGATAACAGTCCGCGGACTCATGACGGTAGACAGATCACCGTTGCGGAATGCCGACCGGGTCAGCCCGGCCAACGCCACCATCTTCTCCACCGTGGAGCGCCCTGCATCGTTCTGGAAGTGCGGTGCTTTGGCCAGCACAATCTCTACTTCTTTATCTTCCGCCAGATAATTCAACACAGTAGTAATGGACCAGCGATCCATCTGTGCCTGATTTATCTGCTGGGTGCCGTGGTACAGGCCAGTGGTGTCGCCCAGACCAACGGTGTTGGCTGTGGCAAAGATCCGAAACGCCGCGTGCGGTCGAATCACCCGGCTCTGATCCAGTAACGTCAACCGCCCTGCCGATTCAAGCACTCGCTGAATGACAAACATAACATCGGGTCGACCGGCATCGTATTCATCAAAAACCAGTGCAACGTTGCGCTGGTAGGCCCAGGGCAGAATGCCGTCCTGGAATTCGGTCACCTGCACTCCGTCCTGCAGCACAATGGCGTCTTTTCCGATCAAATCGATTCTGCTGACATGGCTGTCGAGGTTAATACGCAAACAGGGCCAGTTCAGACGTGCCGCTACCTGCTCGATGTGGGTAGACTTACCCGTACCGTGAAACCCGGAAACCAGCACACGCCGGTCACTGGCAAAGCCGGACAGTATCGCCAGCGTGGTACGCGGATCGAAGATGTAGTCTTCATCGATATCGGGGACCAGCTCGCTACGCCCGCTGTAGGCTGGCACCTGCATATCGATGTTGATACCGAACGTCTCTTTCACCGGGCATGTGATATCCGGCAAGGGGGCAATAACACTTTCGTTTTGTTTATTCATAAACCAGTTGCTAATCGTAAAAATGCCCCGAGACCAGTCGGGGCACTTTGTTATGGCTGAGCAGAGTCCTCTGACTCTACCTGCATCGCGCAAAGAACTCTACATGGCTTTATCAATCACCATATGAGTCCATGCGCCTTCCGGTGCTTTGGAAATAACAGGGTCTGAACCTCCGGATAATAGTGTATTCACGGTCCTTTCGTAATCTTCCGGATCAAGTTTTCCGTCAGAACCTGAGGTGAGCTTGTTGATTTCACCCATCATTCTGCGCTGATGCCTCTCAGTTTGCGCACCTGACGCATCGTTTTCAAGCACGATATCCGCAGCCTCATCAGGATTCTCGCGGGCAAATTCCCAACCTTTCATCGATGCGCGGACAAATCTTGCCGCTTTGTCGACAAAAGCAGCATCTTCGAGATTCTTCTCAAGAACATAAAGGCCATCTTCCATTGTCGACACTCCTTGCTCTTCGTACTTAAAAACCAACAGATCATCTGCGGGAATTCCTGCATCAATTATCTGCCAGTACTCGTTGTAGGTCATGGTGGACACACAATCCGCTTGCTTTTGCAGAATCGGGTCAACGTTAAAACCTTGCTTGAGCACCGTAACACCACCTTCGCTGCCGTCGGTGGCCAACTCCAGTTTTGCCATCCAGGTCAGGAAGGGGTACTCGTTACCGTAATACCAAACGCCAAGGGTTTTATCGACAAAATCATCCGGCGAGGTGATTCCGGTGTCCTTGCGGCAGGTCAGCATCATCCCTGAACGCTTGAATGGCTGGGCTATATTTACCAGCGCCACGCCTTTTTCGCGACTGGCCAGCGCAGAAGGCATCCAGTCAACCACAACATCCGCACCACCACCGGCGATAACTTGCGGCGGAGCGATATCCGGCCCACCGGGTTTGATTGTGACATTGAGGTCCTCCTCATCATAGAAACCCTTGTCCTTGGCGACGTAGTAGCCGGCAAATTGCGCCTGCGTTACCCACTTGAGTTGCAGTGTGAAGTCGTCCTTTGCGTGTGCGAAGCCACTCAACAAACCAACACCAAGTGCGCCTGCAGTAATCAACATCTTTTTCATCGATAACTCTCCGACTAGTTGCGAAACGATGGATGCCAAAACGTAAACATCCGCTCCAATAAAGCAATAACCCCGTAGAACATTGACCCGGCCAGTGCAGCGACAGCAATCTCGGCCCATACCATATCCACATTCATTCGCCCGACTTCAGTGGATATTCTGAAGCCCATACCAACGATCGGTGTACCAAAAAATTCCGCCACAATTGCGCCGATCAGCGCCAGCGTAGAATTTATTTTCAGGGCATTGAAGATAAACGGCAACGCCTGCGGCAGACGCAGCTTGAACAACGACTGCCAGTAGCTCGACCCGTAGGTTTTCATGAGATCCGCTTGCATCGCACTCGACGCAGACAAGCCGGTAACGGTATTCACCAACATCGGGAAAAACGTCATGATTACTACCACCGCCGCTTTAGATGGCCAGTCAAAACCGAACCACATCACCATGATGGGCGCGATACCCACCACCGGCAACGCCGATACCAGGTTGCCAATCGGCAGCAATCCACGCTTTAGAAAGCTCGAGCGGTCAATCAGCAGAGCCACCAGTAAACCGGCACCACAACCCATGGCATAACCAATTAATACTGCTTTTAAAAAAGTCTGCTTAAAGTCTACCCACAGTGTGGCCGTCGACGATACAAATCGCTGCGCTATCGCGCTCGGTGCCGGCAGCAATACCTGAGGTACATTGAAGCCACGCGTGCAGATCTCCCAGATAATCAGCAGCCATGCACCAAACGCCAGCGGTATCAGCACTCTGAGCGCCCACTTCAGCATACTGTTGCGCGAATCAACCATCGAGAGTCGCTCGATGCACAACCACCCTAGCGCCCAGGCAGCAACAACAGCAGCCCAGAATCCCGTCCCGGGGTGGATACTGTCGAGTGACTCAATCAGTACAAAAGCACCAGAAAAAGAGACCAGGCCAGTCGCCAGTGCCCACCACAACTGCCGTTTGTCCAGCAACGCGTTTGGTACCAGCCAACTCACGACCAGGAGCAACGCCAGGCCACAAAACAGCAGTATCGATAGCGTCGGTGTTGCTTCGCTCGAAACCGCTGCGAGACTGCTATGCAGCGGCAGGATAATACTGGCCAGAGCGGCCACACCAGCAAGCAACAGCAGCGCGCGCTGCAGAAGGGTCAACCCCATTGCGGGTACGGCGGTATTCATTTCGCCATCCCCATGCGATCGAGCACCAGACGATTGGCCATACTGACCAGTGCTACCAGGGACGCTGCCAGAATCGACGCCATTACCAGCGCGGACCAGATCTGCACCGTCTGTCCATAGTACGAACCAGCCAGCAATCGGGCACCGAGACCTGCCACCGCACCAGTAGGTAATTCACCAACAATGGCCCCGACCATAGATATGGCTATGGCGATCTTCATACTGGTAAACAAATACGGAACCGACGCCGGCAATCGCAGCTTCCACAGTGTTTGCCACGCTGAAGCACTGTACGTGTGCATCAGGTCAATGTGACTGCTGTCCGGTGAACGCAACCCTTTGACCATGCCCACCGCAACCGGAAAAAAACTCAAATAGGTCGAGATAAACGCTTTCGGCAGCAGCCCTTGAATACCCACCGAGTTAAGTACCACAATGATCATCGGTGCAATGGCAAGTATGGGAATAGTCTGCGAAGCGATAATCCACGGCATCAGGCTTTTATCCAACGCACGGTTGTGCACAATCCCCACGGCCAGCAGCACGCCAAGCACCGTACCGAGAAAAAAACCCAATAAGGCGGTAGACAGTGTGATCCACGAATGAAATACCAGACTACGCTTGGAGGTGATTTTTTTCTGTACCGTTGTTTTATAGATTTCCTGCCCGACCTGGTGCGGAGCCGGCAATACCGGCCGCTCCTGATTTAAGGTATCGCCTACCAGGGTTGTGAACGATACGTTGTCGAGCTTGGCGCGCTGGTAGATATCGCGTTGAAAGGGTGTATTAAGCAGCACAGCTGACGCATACCAGACAACCAGCAACACCATAAGCACGACAACCACCGGCCAGACCCGCTGATAACTCTGCGACAGACGACCCGGTCTCATTCTGGCGACACCCGTGCTATACCTCTAGCCTTCATAGCTGTGCCCTTGTCGCAACCCCTCTCGCACCCGGTGTGCAATATCTAGAAACTCCGGTGTTTCACGGATATCCAGATCACGATCTCGCGGCAGACTAGTGTCAATCACATCGATAATGCGTCCGGGACGGGGTGACATCACCACGATACGAGTTGACAGAAACACCGCTTCCGGTATCGAGTGCGTTACGAACACCACTGTTTTGCTGGTTTTATCCCATAATTTAAGCAATTGCTCATTGAGATGATCACGCACTATTTCATCAAGCGCCCCGAACGGTTCATCCATCAGCAGCAATGCCGGTTCAACCGCTAAGGCACGCGCAATTGAAGCGCGCTGTTGCATGCCTCCCGACAACTGCCAGGGAAACTTTTTCGCAAAGCCCGCCAGATTGACAAGCTCTAGGTTACGCTGCACGCGTTCACGCCGCTCACTTCTGGAAAGCCCCATAATTTCCAGCGGCAGTGCTACGTTGCGTGCAATATTGCGCCACGGATACAACGATGCTGCCTGAAAAACATAACCATAAGCGCG
This sequence comes from uncultured Granulosicoccaceae bacterium, assembly GCA_938003855.1. Taxonomy (GTDB): domain Bacteria; phylum Pseudomonadota; class Gammaproteobacteria; order Granulosicoccales; family Granulosicoccaceae. The sequence goes on from CALKXD010000060.1 coordinate 22,581, forward strand.
ATTCAATCGTGCTTCGTGCGCGCTGACGCCGTTAACGGTAATGCTGCCATCGGTAGGCTGCTCCAGATCGGCGATCACCCGCAGCAGGGTTGTCTTACCGCAACCCGATGGCCCGATAAAAGAGACAAAGTCCCCCGCACCAACGCTGAGGTTAACCTCGGATAGCGCATGCACAGGACCATCGCCGGTCTCGAAGGTCAGGGACAAATTTTGCGCATCAATGACGCACTCATTGCCAGCCACCGTCGCGCTGGCCAGTGGCTTGGCCGGGCTTACTGATTGATCGGTCTCAGGCATCAGACCCCGGCCGGCATGTTGGCCGGATCGCGCACTACAGCTCTCGGTGCAGTCAACTCCTTCCACTGAGACAGTGCTTTATTTACGGCTGGATAGGCATCCCGGGGAACAAACCTGCCATGGCCTTCCTGCGCATTGACAGAGTCCTCCGTAACCGCCACAACTCCGCGGGTCAGGGTAAAGCGCGGCAAGCCCGTCACCTCTATCCCTTCAAACACGTTGTAGTCAATGGCCGACTGCTGCTTGTCTGCCGTAATCGTCTTACTGCGAACCGGATCCCAGACGATGAGGTCAGCATCGGCCCCTACCATCACCGCACCCTTTTTCGGATACATGTTGAGAATCTTTGCAATATTAGTGGAGGTAACCGCGACAAATTCATTCAGAGTCAGCCGCCCGGTGGTGACCCCTTTTGTCCACAACACCGGCAGTCGATCTTCCAGACCACCGGTACCATTCGGAATTTTAGTGAAGTCGCCGAGACCGAAACGCTTTTGCTCTGTCGTGAATGCACAATGATCCGTGGCGACCACCTGCAAGCTACCCGCCTGCAAGCCCGCCCATAGACCATCCTGGTGCTCTTTACTGCGGAACGGCGGCGACATCACCCGACGTGCCGAATGATCCCAGTCTTTATTGAAGTATTCACTTTCATCAAGCGTCAAATGCTGCACCAGCGGCTCACCATAAACACGCATGCCTTTCTGTCTGGCCCGGCGAATGGCTTCATGCGCCTGCTCACAGGACACATGTACTATGTACAGCGGCACGCCTGCCATATCGGCAATCATGATCGCGCGATTAGCAGCTTCACCCTCGACTTCCGGCGGACGCGAGTAGGCATGTCCTTCAGGCCCGTTATTGCCTTCAGCCATCAACTTTGCCTGCAGCTGCGCAACAACATCACCGTTCTCAGCATGCACCAGCGGCATTGCACCCAATGCGGCGCATCGTTGGAACGATGAGAACATTTCATCGTCATCAACCATCAGTGCACCCTTGTAGGCGAGAAAGTGTTTGAAGGTATTAATGCCACTGTCTACCACAGTCGCCATTTCGTTGAAGACCTGTTCACTCCACCAGGTAATGGCCATATGGAAGGAATAATCACACGATGCCTTGGAGGTTTTGTTGTCCCACATCTGCCGCGCCTCGAGCAGCGATTGGCCCGGTGACGGCAGACAGAAATCCACAACCGTTGTCGTTCCGCCGGACAAAGCAGCGCGGGTTCCTGACTCAAAATCATCGGAGGAGTACGTGCCCATAAACGGCATTTCAAGATGGGTGTGCGGATCAATCCCACCGGGCATTACATAACAACCGTCCGCATCCAGCGTCTCGCTGCCGGTAAGATTCTCACCGATCTGACTAATACGCCCGCCTTCGATCAACACATCAGATTTATACGTTAAATCTGCGGTAACAATGGTGCCACCCTTGATTACTGTCGACATGAGTTTTCTCCCTAAGAGACAATTTCAGCGGTTTCAACAACCGCATGGAAAAGTACATTGGTCCCTGCAGCTGCCCACTGCGGGGTGATTTCTTCCGCTTCATTGTGGGACAAACCATCAACACAGGGGCACATCACCATAGCGGTGGGTGCAACGTGGTTTATCCAACAGGCATCGTGACCGGCACCGGACACCAGATCACGGTGGCTATAGCCCAAACGCCCTGCGGCATTACGCACTGCGTCCACACAGCCGGCGTCAAATTCAACCGGATCAAAGCCACCGACCTGTTCTATTTCCAGACCCAGTCCCATCTGTTGACAAATTTTTTCGGCACCGGCCCGCAGTCGCGCTTCCATATCGGCAATGGTTTCTTTAAGCGGGTGTCGAAAATCGATAGTAAACACCACCCGCCCCGGAATAATGTTGCGTGAGTTGGGGTAGACATCGCAGTGGCCTATGGCACCGACAGCATCGGGAGCATGGCTCCAGGCGATGTCGTCAACTAGCTGGGTAATTTTCGCCATACCCAAACCAGCGTTACAGCGCATCGGCATCGGTGTGGAGCCAGTGTGACTTTCCTTGCCGGTAACGGTGACTTCCAGCCACTTCAGGCCCTGCCCGTGAGTGACCACACCAACTTCTTTATTTTCTTTTTCGAGAATCGGCCCCTGCTCTATATGCAGCTCGAAAAACGCTTTCATTTTACGCGCACCAACTTCTTCATCACCGAGCCAGCCAATCCGTTTTAATTCATCGCCCAGCTTGCAGCCCTCGGAGTCTTCACGATCATAGGCCCACTGCAATGTATGGACACCGGCAAATACACCGGACGCAACCATCGCCGGTGCAAAGCGGGAACCCTCTTCATTGGTCCAGTTAACCACCACAATCGGGTGTCGGGTTTTAACCTTCATCTCATTAAGTTGCCTGACAATTTCAAGCCCGCTCAGCACCCCCAGGACGCCATCGTATTTACCCCCGGTAGGCTGGGTATCCAAATGACTGCCGACATAAACCGGCAAGGCGTCCGGATCGGTTCCCGCGCGGGTGGCAAACATGGTCCCCATCTGATCGACCGCCATGGACATGCCCGCAGATTCACACCACTGCTGAAACAATTCACGGCCTTTCGCATCGTCATCGGTGAGGGTTTGCCGGTTGTTGCCACCGGCAATACCCGGCCCTATCTTCGCCATCTCCATGAGCGACTCCCACAATCGCTCACTGTTAATCTTCATATTGCTTGAAATTATCACTGTATCTTCCTGGCTTTTACCAACGGCGACTGTCACGTGGTTAACGATCAGTCGAGTGTTTTCAGAACGCTTTTAAGAACGTCAAAAATTTCATCGATCTGGGATTTTTCAATAATCAACGGCGGAGACAATGCGATGATATCCCCGGTGGTTCGAATCAACAGATCTTTCTCAAAAGCCTTTAAAAACGCTGTAAATGCACGCTTTGTGGGCTCACCAGCTATCGGGTCAAGCTCGATCGCCCCGATCAACCCGTAGTTGCGGATATCAATCACATGCGGCAAGCCTTTCAGTGAGTGCAGCGCGTCTTCCCAATAGCCAGCCAGGTCCGCTGCACGCGCAAACAGATTTTCTTCGCGATAAGTCTCAAGGGTGGCCAATGCGGCTGCACTGGCAATCGGATTGCCGGAGTAGGTGTAACCGTGAAAAAACTCAATCAGATGCTCGGGACCGGTCATGAACGCATCGTGTATGTCGTCGCGAACAAACACTGCGCCCATCGGAATCACGCCACTGGTCAGGCCTTTAGCGGTGGTGATGATGTCTGGAACCACTCCGAATACATCGGGTGAAAAGGCCCCACCCATGCGTCCAAAACCAGTAATCACTTCATCGAAAATCAGCAAAATTCCGTGCTTGTCGCAGATTTCGCGCAATCGCTGCAAATAGCCTTTAGGCGGCATCAGCACACCCGTTGACCCTGCCATCGGCTCGACGATCACCGCTGCAATTGTCGAGGCATCATGCAACGCAACTATGCGCTCAAGATCATCGGCGAACTCAACGCCGTGCTCCGGCAGTCCGCGGGTAAATGCGTTGCGTTGGATATCGTGCGTGTGCTGCATGTGGTCAACGCCACCGAGCAACGTGCCAAACATTTTGCGGTTGGAAACAATGCCACCAACCGATATCCCGCCGAAATTTACCCCGTGGTAGCCGCGTTCGCGGCCGATCAATCTTGTGCGACTGCCGTCGCCTTTGACACGGTGGTAGGCAATCGCCATTTTCAGAGCGGTTTCTACTGACTCTGAACCGGAGTTGGTAAAAAACACATGATTCATAGATTCCGGGGCTATTTCGGCCAGTGCCGTGGCGAGTTCAAATACTTTCGGATGACCCAGCTGGAACGCTGGCGCGTAGTCGAGTTCCGCTACCTGCTGCTGCACCGCCTCGATGATTCTGGGGCGGCCGTGGCCCGCATTGCAACACCACAGACCGGCCGTGCCATCGAGTACCTGACGCCCATCGTCCGTCGTGTAATGCATGTCTTTCGCGGCAACAAACATCCGTGGTGTCTGCTTAAACTGACGGTTGGCCGTAAATGGCATCCAGAAAGCGTCCAGATTATTCGGCCGTGAATTGTTTTTACCCATGATGTTACTCTCAGCGCAGTGGCGCTTATATTAACCAGCCGCTTCCTCTGAGAGTTCTGCGGCACTATAATCCGCCCGAAGGGTCGAGAGTCCACGCTATCCTAGCCCGGCCCAATGGTCAACGGTATGACAACAAACAGAACAACAAAGACATCCGCTGCAAAATCACCCGAAAAAAAATCGCGAATTCAGGTGCAAAACCGCCAACGCATCATCGATGCGGCGCTGGAGGTGTTTTCCAGCTACGGCTTCCGCGGCAGCACCGTGGCACAAATAAGCGATAGCGCTGCTATGTCCAAAGCCAACGTTCTGTACTACTACAAAACCAAGCAAGCTATATACATCGCACTACTGGAACACACGCTGGTTGAATGGCTCGACCCACTCACCGACATTGACCCCGCAGGAGATCCCGCCGAGGAACTGTGGTCTTACGCACGTTCAAAACTTGAACTGTCAAAAGCATCACCAGAAGCCTCTCGATTGTTTGCCAATGAAATACTCCAAGGCGCACCGATGATCAGGAATTTTCTGGAGAACGACTTGAAAGAGCTGGTCACCAGCAAGTGCCGGGTCATCCAGACATGGATAGACGAAGGTAAACTGGCACCGGTTTCGCCGTTGCATCTGATTTTTTTCATCTGGGCATCCACCCAGCACTATGCCGACTTCAGCGTACAGACAGAAATTCTTTGTGACTCGCCTGACTCAATATTTAATGATGCAGAGCAAACATTGAAAACGTTGTTACTCAACGGTCTGCTGCCTCGATAACCACTACTGCGTTTCATCAGGACCCGGACATAGGATTGTTCGCATGCGTTGTCCAGTTGGCGTACTCCCGTCGAATATCATTTTCGGTACGCGGATCTACGCCTGTTGTCAGCTCTTCCATAGTGATGCAATCCTCCACCGGGCAGACACTGACGCATAAATTGCAACCCACGCATTCTTCATCGATTACTTCAAAATGACGCTTGCCATCGACTTTAAGCGTTATCGCCTGATGGGAAGTATCTTCACAGACAACATGGCAACGCCCGCACTGTATGCATTTATCCTGATCAATACGTGCTTTGGTGACATAATTTAAATTCAGGTATTGCCAGTCAGTGACATTGGGTGTGGCTTTACCCACAACACTATCGAGCGTGGCGTGGCCTTTCTCGTCCATCCAGTTATTCAAACCGCTGATCATCTCGTCAACGACACGGAATCCATACGTCATGGCTGCCGTGCACACCTGCACGTTACCGGCACCCAGCGCCATGAATTCAGCAGCATCGCGCCAGGTGGTAACACCGCCAATGCCAGAAATAGGTATGTCAGCGGTTTCGGCGTCACGTGCTATGTCCGCCACCATATTAAGTGCTATTGGCTTGACCGCCGGGCCACAGTAGCCGCCGTGTGAGCCCTTGCCATCTATAGTCGGTTGCGGGGCCATTGTGTCGAGGTCTACGCTGACAATAGAACTTACCGTATTAATCAGTGACACAGCATCAGCACCACCCGCTTTTGCCGCGCGGGCGGGAAACCGGATATCGGTAATATTCGGGGTAAGCTTAACGATCACCGGCAGGTCGGTCGTCTCTTTGCACCAGCGGGTAACCATCTCGATATACTCAGGCACCTGCCCGACGGCCGCCCCCATGCCGCGCTCCGACATACCGTGCGGACAGCCGAAGTTAAGCTCCACACCATCAGCACCGGTGTCTTCCACGCGCTTTAAAATTCCTTTCCAGTTTTTTTCTTCGCAAGGCACCATTAACGACACCACCATCGCTCGATCCGGCCAGTCGCGCTTAACCTGCCGGATCTCGGCAAGATTAACCTCTAACGGTCGATCGGTAATCAGTTCGATATTATTCAACCCGATCAAACGACGATCGGCCGAGTGCACTGCCCCGTAGCGAGGACCGTTCACGTTAACGATGGGCGGGTCTTCTCCCAGGGTTTTCCAAACCACCCCGCCCCAGCCCGCTTCAAAGGCCCGGTTCACATTAAACGCCTTGTCGGTCGGCGGCGCAGAAGCCAGCCAAAACGGATTGGGCGATTTAATGCCCACAAAATTGTTGCTGAGATCAGCCATGTTTTTTCCCGTGCTGAATTGAACGCTCACCTGTCATGGAATGCTGACTGCTGTTCATCGAGGCGATACTAGGCACTGATCGCTCGATGGATAGATTCCGCTGCCAGCTTGCCATCCTGCACCGCCGCCACCGTTAAATCTTCGCCACCACTGATACAGTCTCCGCCCGCCCAGACCTTCTGATGGCCGGTTCGGTAAGCGCTATCGACCGTCACTCGGTTTGCACCCGACTCGATGACGGTACTGGCTAGCTGCCCGGCCAGCAGAGTTTGTCCGATGGCCATATAGATGGTGTCAGCCTCGATCTGTATTTTTTCACCGGTCCCTTGCAGCTCGCCACTGACGCTGCTGGTATATTCGAGTTCAATTGAACCAACAGCACCGCTGGCGTCCGAATGAATTTCTACCGGCTGCAGATAGTGCTTGATCTTCACCCCGTTGATCTGAGCTAGTTCCTGCTCATAGCGGCTGGCGTTCATCGCATCAGCACCTCTGCGATAGGCAATGGTGACATCTTCTGCACCAAGCATACGGGCTTGTACTGCGGCGTCGATGGCAGTCATTCCGCCTCCGATAATCACCACCTTACGGCCAACCTGCAGGGAGTCGTAGTCCGTTGTTTGCCGGAGCCTGGCAATAAACTCCACGGCGTTCTCAACACCAGCCAAATCACTACCGGGCAGCCCGGCCTGATTCACACCATCCAGACCAAGACCTAGAAACACGGCATCGTACTGATCTATCAACTCATCGAGCATCACATCCGACCCGACACGAACACTGTTTTTCAAGGTTATGCCACCAACAGAAAGTACAAAATCAACTTCTCGCCGGGCAAAATTCTCAACCGTTTTGTAGGTCGCAATACCATACTCATTCAGACCACCGGGCTTGCTTTTCGCGTCGAGCATGGTGACTCGATGACCGTAAGTCGCGAGCCTGTGGGCACAAGCAAGACCCGCGGGCCCGGCACCGACGACACACACCTGCTTACCACTGTCGCTGCCTTGTTGATAGGGATGTTCGACGTCACCCAGAAAATGGTCCGTGGCAAAACGCTGCAATTGACCGATTTTGACTGGTTTCGATTCAGCGGTCTGGCGCACGCAGGCCTGTTCGCACAGGGTTTCCGTGGGACAGACACGGGCACACATTCCGCCAAGTATATTTTCATCAAATATGGTTTTTGCCGCCCCGGCCCGGTTTCCAGCCTGTATCTGGCGGATAAACAGCGGCACGTCAATGCCAGTGGGACAAGCGGTCACGCAGGGGGCGTCGTAGCAGAAGTAGCATCGATCAGACTCGACGCTGGCCTCATGCCGGCTGAGGGCTGGGTGTAAATCGGTCTCGAGCCCGGGATACGCCTTTTCATCTTGCTGCATCAGTGTTCCTCAACGACCATGCTTGCCTCAAGCATAAACATTTTTTATCCGATTGGTCAAATAATCATGATCGGACAGCGTCGAATGGTCGATCAGAGCAGTGTTGTCATAGCGGGCAGACTGCTACTATACCGCTCTTGATTCACTCCATAATTCAGAGGCAGAAAATGGCGGTCGGCGAGACAATTTTTACCTACTTCAAAGGCAAGTGGGAGAAAGGCAATACCCCGATTATGGGTGCAGCCGACCATGGCACATGGCTGGGCACACTGGTTTTTGACGGCGCGCGCAAATTCAACGGCAAAACGCCGGACCTGGATAGCCATTGTGAACGTGCAAATGAATCTGCGCTGGCCATGGGCTTGAAGCCCGGCCTGACTACTGAGCAAATGGTCGACATTGCGCTCGATGGGCTGAGCAACTACGCCGACGATGCGACTGTCTATATCCGCCCCATGTACTGGTCGCGCGAGTCGGGCCCGTCAGTGGTTGGCGGCGATCCTGACTCGACCGAGTTTTGCATGTGTCTGGAAGACGTACCCATGCCTGACGCAGATGCCAGCATGACGCTCGGCACTACCCGTTTTTGCCGCCCCATGCTGAGCATGCAGCTTGTCAATGCCAAAGCGGCCTGCCTGTACCCGCACAACGCGCGCATGCTGCGTGAGGTCAATGCCAACGGTTTCAAGAACGCCATCGTCTGCGATGCCCTGGGCAACGTGGCGGAGACCGCAACCTCTAATCTGATGATGGCGTGCGACGGCGAAATATTCACCCCCGCGCCGAACGGCACCTTCCTAAACGGCATCACCCGCAAACGCTTCACACATTTGCTTCAGGACGCCGGAAAAGTCGTCCACGAGACTACCCTGACGCTTGATGATTTCCGCCAGGCCGATGAGATATTCGCAACCGGTAATATCGCTAAAATCACGCCGGTAACACAGCTTGAGGACAAGCACCTGCAAGCAGGGCCAATCGCCAGAATGTGTCGTGAGTTGTATTGGGACTGGGCAGCCAGCGAGTAGCCGATATTGCACGGTAAAAAACGGCAGAGTTATCAGGATGCCCTGCTCGTCCACGTGCTCCACCTGAAAAGAATCGGCAAGTACTGCCATGATTAACCTTGATGGATAATAGCGAGCACCCGCTGCAGTTTCAGCCCGGCACTGAACGTGACTATAGCGCTCTGAAATCAACGCACATTGTGCTCACATCCCTGAATGCACGCTACATTCATGCGTCACTCGGCCTGCGCTATCTACACGCCAACATGGGTGATCTGGAAGCTGCAACGACGCTCGTCGAGTTTACGATAAATCAAAGACCACACGACATCGCCGAACAACTGCTGGCGTTATCACCGAAGATAATCGGCTTCGGCATCTATATCTGGAATATCAAAGAAACAACCGAAGTCATTGAACTCATAAAAACCATAGCACCTGATATTGATATAATTATTGGCGGTCCGGAAGTCAGTTACGAGTACCAACACACCCGGGCGTTTGCCGTCTGCGACCATCTTATTACCGGTCAGGCAGACTTTGCCTTTGCCTTTGTGTGTCGCGGCCTGATAGACAGGCAAAAAAACACCGGCAATACCCTGTCGATGACCCGCCCCGGTAAAGTAACCAATGCTGCTACACCGCCCGTCGATCAACTGACTCTCCCTTACCATCTTTATAGCAACGACGATCTGCAACATAGAATTGTTTATGTTGAAGCCTCACGCGGCTGCCCGTTCAAGTGTGAATTCTGTCTTTCAGCACTCGATAAAACAGCATGGCCTTTCAATGTT
>CALKXD010000061.1 GCA_938003855.1 uncultured Granulosicoccaceae bacterium
CACCTATCAGTGCTATTGACACAAAAGATTACAGGTCTGACCTTACAATGCCACATTGATGTTAGTGGCCATTAGACCATGTGCTAACGCAAGAAGTGACACCATACAATTTCCCTTTCCGACCCACGGTATAATTTGAGCGTGTTGCTATTTTATTGAGTGATCGACTACTCGAAAGCGTTACGTTTATTCTTGTCAAGAAATAGCCTTAGCACCCTTGCGCCCTACAGATCAGACCCAGTCATCAAGCACTAAATCAGACACTCGACAAAACACACCAGTCGTATTACTAACCAACTCACAGTCAGCAGCGATAGCGTGTCCTGCTATCGCTGTGTCATTAGCACTGATAGGTGGCCGGCTGCGTCGAGCTGCTTCATCACGCTTGTGCTTGCATCTGCCGCCGGACTGCCCCAAGCCAAAACCCTGTCTATACGCTGTACAAATGCATCCACCCATATCTGGTGTTTAGGAGCCGCTCTCTTTGAGGCTGCGCCGTACTGCAACTCTGGGTGTGTGATATCAGATATCACCAGCCGATGCGGAGACTGACTTGCAGCCTGCCAAGCACGCTTAACGGCCTTTCACGCATTAGGTAACTACAATTACAGGCGTCGAGCATAGATGTTTCTTTTTTCAACCGACCCGGCCTTCATCACTAACGATATTCTCCCGGTCTACTGGAAAGTCATCGTCTGCACTTTCGTATTCAGCCATAGACAGCCAGTCCGGGCGCGACGTTTTGAGCACCACCGTATTGCCCGGCCGGTCAATTTCTAACTCGTTCACTCCCTGGATTTCCCTGTCTTTTGGTAATCGAATCGCCTGATTGCGGCCATTTTTGTCTAAGGATATTTTTCGCATTACACATCTTTTACTGTCTCTGTTTTTATCGTTTCACATTCACGGCATAGATAGGCATCTGCCAGAATAGAATGAAACCCGAGGGCAAGTGTGGCCATAGCATATGCGCAAGCCCATACTGAGCTGTGCTCTTGCCCCCCCCTTTCATACATCTACCTCACCACAAATTGCCATCACCCTTATTGTTGCAAAACCTCTATCAAGCGCGCCAGCTCACCCTCAGCCGCAACAGCATCACGCGTGATCGCACAGTAGGGTCGTAGCAGCGGTACGGCGGTTGAGTGCGCGATGCACAATCGCCCAGCACGCTCGGCGATTCGTGCAAGTCCGGACTGCGCAAGAGCCGCCCCCGCGCCCTGCTCTGTCAGCGCTATCGCCAAACTGGCATTAGTGACCCGCTTGCCGCGAGCCGGCGAGATCTCACGCGTTATGCCCGCCGCGTGAAACCAATCGTTCCAGCCAAGATGATCCACATAGCGGTCCCCCCAATCGACATGGATAAACATTTCTTCAGGCAGAGAATCAAGCGACAGGTTATCTGATGCCACCTGGGCGGGCAGCACGGGCACAACAGACTCGAGCATCAGCTCGACGACATGATGCGCCGGATAGAAGTGATCTCCATAGGTCACACGCACATCGATCCCTTCGCGCACCAACTCGACCGGATCATCTTCAACGCGGATTCTCAACGCCGTGGGCCAGTTAGCGATCCGGGGCGCCAGCCAACGCTCTGCCAGGGCAGGCAATACACTTACACACAGGGACCGATGATCACTGTCACCTAACAATTTTGCTGTTAATGCAGCGATTTGATTTAAAGCGCTGGCGCTGTCACGGTAGATCACCATCCCCGCGTCGGTCAACGCAATGTGATTGTGACCCCGGGTGAACAGCGTTTTACCAAAAAACTGCTCCAGCTTACGCACTTGCATACTCACCGCAGCGGCGGTTACCCCCAGCTCATCGGCGGCCAGCACAAAGCTGCCGCTGCGGGCACTGGCCTCAAACGCTTTTAATGAATTAAGTGGCGGTAGTTTCATATTTTCAGCATTAGAATATCTAAGTCTGAATCAGTATAACTGTGTTGACCTGCATCGCCACTGCCGCGACAGTAAAGGCATCAATAACGACGAGACCACCATGCCCGCTCACGATCTTATGCTGCACCGTTTCCCCGCAACCTTACCCGACTTTGAGCGCATTGATGATGACCCGGTGTTTGATCCGGCATTGCATTTGGCGCTTGGAGAGCCAGAACGCCACTATTCACTGGCAGACCTGGGTTATGAGTCATCTCAACTGACTGAGCCCACACCATCAACGGTAGCGGCGACCGACTGCTTTCGGATACTCAGCGACGAGGGCGTGGCGGCCTTGTATCACGTCTGCAAACAATTAGAGGCATACACGACGTCAAACCCGCGTATCTCACGTAACACCCGGGGCGGGGTATACCGCTCACGTTTTATGCGCGACCTGAGTTTATCGCCAGAGGTCACCGAGCACCTCAGCGCGCTGATAGATTCGCCCCTGTTGCCGCACGCCATGGGCCACCAACTCGCACACCTCAACTACCAACCGCTGAGCCTGGGCGAGAACGTCGACAAATGGCACTACGATACGCTGCAGGTGGATTACGTTATGTTTGTCACCGATCCCAATGCTGTTGACGGTGGTGAATTTCAATATTTCCTGGGTACTCGGGACGAGATGGCACAACGACACAAAGCAGGTAAAAAAATTCCGCCCGAGCGCGTCGTCGCGCCACCAATCCCCGGTGCCGGTTATGCTGTTTTAATGCAGGGCAACTACGTGGTCCACCAGGCCTGTGGATTACAGTCGCCCGGTGAGCGCATTACCTTTGTCAACGGATACAGCTTTACCAACCCGGCAATCAATGACTTTACGGCCGTGAAGCAACTGCGAATGGCAGATCCGGTGGAAATCGTTAACGCCGAGTACGCTCGCCAGATGGCCTACCGCAGCGCCCAACATCTGCAAGACTGTATCAACACCCCGCACTACGGCGATATAGACACCACCCTTGATCAGCTGCAACGTGCCCGCAACGAACTGGATGTTGCTATCAATACGCTACGGGACACTGAGGACGAGGCAGTTAAACATTTTGGGGACTAGAGTATAGAACGGCACTGATGTCAGCAACAAAGCAAAGCCATGTCTTGTAGTTCAGCCTGGCATGGCATTAGAAAACCTGACTTACACTATTTTGTCAGTCCTTGCCATACCTACCCCGACAACGCTATCGCGAGCCGTGATGAACGGGTATTTGATCCCGGTAACACAGGCCAGTGGCACGGTACGGCATCACCCACCGTGCCACTGGCGGTAGCCTTCGCCCCGACGGACGATCTGTCCAGCGCACTTATCGCCGTCGTAGAGCGGGCACCAGGTAACGACATAGACCAGCAATCGCTGCTTGATCTGCAGTCCCGGGAACGCGGTATCACAAGCCCTGCCCGCGCCGATTTCGACGAGGCTTTGGCAGAAGAAGGATTGAAACTTTTCCATGGCCCGGCACCAGCTAAGACTGACCTGCTAGAATAGTAAACTAAAGCAGGGCCCTTTCCACAGCGCCTATACCAGAGCGCGACGATGCCCCGTCGCTGCGGTTAACCCCCCCGGCAATTTAACCGCGCAGCGCCAGATAATAACGCTCTAAACAGCAGCGCTACGACGCCGATTGCTGCTTGCGATAGTAAGTAGGCGTTACCCCGAGTTTTTTCTTAAACGTGCGGGCAAACGCAAGATCGGAGTCATACCCTACCCGGTTTGCAATCTCATACAGTGACAGACCGGTATCAGTCAGCAATTCACACGCACGCTGGAGTCTAAGCTGCGTTAAATAGTCAAACATGGTGTGCTCGACGAGGGTCTTGAAGCGCTTAGCAAAACTTGCTCTGGACATACCAACATCGGCGGACAACGCATCCAGAGACCAGGCTTTTTCGGGGCTGTTATGCAGCAACTGAAGTGCGTACCCGATCTGCTTATCAGATACCGCACGCAGCAACGGACTTTTATCTCCGTCGCCAAAATTTATCCGTATTAACTCGATCAGAAAGACTTCTGTCAGCTTATTAACAACCATGGCGCTACCGGGTCGATTCGACAGATGTTCTGAGCTCAAAGTATCTAACAGGGTTCTGAGCCAGGCATGCTGCTGCAGTTGCTCATCACGGATAATGCTGATCACCGGAAAAAGCGAAGAAAGCGGCACCACCAACGAGTCATCAAACGTACAGTAGCCACACATCAACAACGTGTGCGGCTGGACACTGTGCTCAGTATCGCCGCTTATTTTGTCAGTGAGCGTATGCGCACGTCCGGGTTCGATAAACACCATATCACCCGGCCCCAGATATTCCTCGACACCATCAGAGATAAACCAGCACCCGCCACGGCGGATCTGGTGAAAGCTGGCCACCGCTTCACCCGGGTATTCCTTAGTCCACGGTGCCTCGAGCTGATCGCAGAAGTACACGGTACCGGTGGCCCTGAGGGAACGCAGCACCCCGGAGAGGATATCTTCTGACACTAATAGTCTCCTGATAAAACAATATTTTAGACTTTCGGTATATGAATTTGAGCTTTTCACTGCCTATTCAGAACCAAATTAGACTCTATCATAAAGTCACAGTCGCACAACACAGGAACACAACAGCCCATGAAAACAATACAGATATACACACAACCACATTGCCCCTATTGCCATCGCGCCAAAGCACTACTGGATACAAAGGGCGTGGAATACCAGGAAATTGACATTTCAACAAACACCGATAAGCGAGCAGAAATGATGCAGCGAAGCCAAAGGCGAACGGTGCCTCAGATCTTCATTAACGACCACCCTATCGGCGGCAGCGATGACCTTGCAGCGGCTGACAAAGACGGCACGCTGGACTCAATGCTGATCACTACAGGACTTAACAAGCCGCACAGAGAAATGTCACCGGCACTGAGATAGAGACCCCCTTTTTACTTCACGTTAACTCACTACCTGGGAAACCTTAACCATGAACGCAACAACACACACAATGAACCCTGAATGGAACACCAATGTCGTTGGTCAATCCGCTGGCCATCGCGTATCGGTACTAGCAGATCACGCTGTCTTGTTTTCCACCGTGCTGGTGCTCGGATGGATTGGAGCAATGAAATTCACCGCCTATGAGGCAGGTGCAATCGAAGGCCTTGTGGCATCAAGCCCGCTGGTATCGTGGCTTTACTCGGTACTGAGCCTTCAAGGTGCCTCAAACCTGATCGGCAGCATAGAAATAGCAACCGCTGCAACGCTACTGATTGGCATACGTTATAAAACAGCGGCAATCCTCGGGGCACTCGCGGCAGTAGCGACATTTTCAGTCACCTTGAGCTTCCTGTTTACAGCACCCGGATGGGAAGCAAGCCTGGGCGGATTCCCGGCTCTGTCGGTTGTTCCCGGTCAATTCCTGCTGAAAGATGCCGTGCTACTGGCCGTGGCGTTGAGCCTGCTGGGGAAGGCACTGAGTCGACAATAAATAAAGATTGCCCCGAAACCGGATTGAAAATCTGCTTATTGATCAGCAACAGCCGTGCAACTTCCATTAACGGCGGAACCGATCAACAACAGCAGCTTTACAACACACAACACTCACTAATAGAGGCCAACTGCCGGCCTCTGTAAACCCCAATAAAGGAAACTGGCAATGCCAAGATTTATCACCAAAAACATGCACGCTTATCTGGACTACCCCGTCGCACTGCTGTTGATTGTCGCCCCATTTGTTCTGGCGCTGGGAATCAGTAACCCACTGGCGAAAACGCTATCTATAATCGTTGGTATCGCAGCGCTACTTCTCACGCTACTTACTGATCATAAACTCGGCGTTTTACGTGTGCTGCCATACAAGCTACACCTGTCCGTAGATTTTCTGGTCGGCCTGTTGTTTGTCATAACTCCGTTTATTCTGGGTTTCAAAAACCTGGACATGTGGTACTACCTGGTACTTGGTGCGACCGTGCTGATTGTTGTAGGGCTACACAAGCCAGACCAGGACGAGTACCTGCACTGAGCAACATAACGCGCAGGGGTCAATTTGAGTTTCTTTCCGAATGCTGCACCTACCGATAGCTTGTTAGCGAAATCATTCCGACCCCTGCCACAGGCCCCGCCACCGGCGATCTATAACCGAGGCGCAGTCATTTAAATTTTCGCAGCAGGAAAATAAAAAGCCGGGTCGAATAGATTCAACCAAACGCAAATCCCGATGTTCTCTGATCATTGAAATACCACAGACATAAATACAGCGCTGCCGATCCTGTGGTTTTCTGCCTACCGGCGAGAATCAAGCACAATGGAGCAGCCAACACCACACTGTTGGCTGACGGCATCGCATAACCATTGATACGGTAACCGGTGTGCGACTGTAGTGTGTGAAAACCGAACACTCGCGTCAGCAATTCTGCCAGGCACCCGCGAGCGGAGCGTCAGCCTTTATAGGCAAGCTTTTACGTGGAGAGACGCTGTGCCGCCCTGCGTCGCCCCAACTGGCGTCACTGTTCTTACCGAAGGGTCCGGAATGGTCCATCAGAGCGCCCCGGGGAATGAGGTGGCTTCAGCACTTACAACTGTCAGCTAATCGCCTTGAAGGCTGCTCGACACTTCACTTTTGCAACCGATACCGGTCAAGCCTTTGAATGCCGATCCCTGTGACCGGAGCGCAGGTGCGCACAGAGCTAATTTCTGCCGCAGCAGATTGGCGTGTGAGTACGGATTGAGCCAGATGATGGGGATGGCTGCCTGCCCGGACTAAAACGAGCGGTTAACCCATACCACCCGGTCACTTAACCTTGTTTCCGGTCTGCCGCCAGCCTTAGGTGCGGCTTGAATATTGCTGGACTGATTGGTTCTGGCCCGGCAACAAGCGTTAATCGTCCCGGGCATCAATGAGGGTGAAAAAATGACGGAACATCATGCAGCGCCCCCGCCGCCGGAGCCGGAGCCAACCCCCGGCCAATACTCAAACCACTACTACTACCCGGCGCAGGCTCCGGAGACCGCCAAGACAAAGTGGCTTGAGCCGACCGCCATTATAGTCGGGGCTGCAACCGTGGCTCTGGTCGTCGTCGGGTTCAACGTCAACAACGTATTGCAGCGTCAAATCGATAATCTCTCCTTAGACGTGACTAACCTTGATACCAAGGCCTCGTCGCGTTTCGATTCGCTCGAGAGTGACATACGAATCCTTACCGGCACTGTCCGCACCCTTGCAGAAACCGTTGCCAGCAACACCGGCGAAGAAGGGACAGCCAGACTTAAAGAATCAGAAGCAAGGCTGGAATTAAAAAGCCAGTTGATGAGCGCTTTCAGCCAGTCCAACAGCATACTCGTTAGCAAGCTCGATGCGATTGAAACGAGCAATTACAACACTGGAATCGTGTTGGCAAACTTTGAAGCAGAACAGCACAAGCTTAAAACTGATATCGGAAATGCACGGACTCATATTAACCATCTGGAGTCCAATCTTGGCCAGGAGGTTTCAACGGTCGTCGGCAATGTTACCGCCGTTACAGAAGAGCTTGAACGGGTAACCAACGATGTTAACGACGTCGGCAACACGGTAGCCGCAATTAACGGCTCTGTCGACGCGACAGTGGTTGTGACATCCACGGTAGGTGACAACAAAGACAAAATTGAAGCGCTTGAATCGGACTCAAGCGATACCGAACAGAAAATTATCCAGTACAAGGCGATGCTTGACAATGGCATCCAAAACAAGGATGTCACTCGTGTAGTGAATAAACTATTCGAGGAAAACGTAAAACTGCAAACCAACCCGGCACTGTTATCAACAATTCTGGCAGAGAAAAAACAGTTCTCTCCCGGCAGATTCAGAAAAAACCTCAGTGACACACACAGCCTGATAATCTCAGACGAAAACTCACTGATACTTGCCTACGATGTTCTGGCAGTGCCGCAAGACAAATCGTTGTATAAAGAGCCGTTGCCTGATGCATCTGCAGATACAGAACCCGAGTTGGCAGCTGCCCTGCAAGGCACACCGGGTGAAACCGATGAAATACCGGATGACACTCTACCGGGTAATCTTGCACGCGTTGAACCCAATGAGCCCACCACAATCGACACACCTGAGTCGACTGACGTCACCACGGCCGGCTCCGGTAAGGTGAGTATTATTGATGCCTGCTCGGTTTTAATTGTTGGCGAGGAACCTAGAGACAGTTGCTACTTACACTTCCTGGACCTGCTGACAAAAAAACACCCGGAACTAAACCACGCCGGTGCTGATTTCAGTGATTCAGAAATCGAGGAGATCAGGGCCATACATAGTACTGACATAGGTTTGTGATCAGTCGTTATCGCACTACCTGATCTAATACCAGGCACATCGAGTAACGAGGCAGAAGATCTGCGGCCGCAGGTAGCTAGTGCCCATCCAGAAACAAGCGCTACTGCGTACCACTCAGGCACGCCATCTTTTGCCGACCATATGTAGTTACTTAAGAACAACTAAGCGCCTACATGTGGTAGGCACAATCTCACGCACCTGAATGATCCTCGCGACACCCTGTTTCTGGATAGGCACTAGCTACTCACACGTGCCTGCAACAGCCCGCCTATTTAACGACTTGCTAAAGTGTCCGGCACAATCGGCGTTAGCGTCCGGACAGAAGTACTTATACGGAGTACACCGGAGAGAGTCACCCGTTTTGTTACTCTCTGGCAGTGACGATAGTATGATCTGACCGCTGGACCTACCCCACCCTCAGGGACGGCTATTACTACCTTTTTCCGGCTGCTCATTGTTGGCGCTGGCCGCCTGAATCAACCTTACTGGTCTCAACTGCCCGTGCTGCACCTCGGAGTCGTTTTTCTATCTATCTGTGATCCCGTTTAAGTTTATTTATCTACCAACCACGCCGGCCCGCCTGGTTTATATTTCGGTGATCCCGTTTTGATTCACTTAATCAACTAGCCACCTGGCCCACCGGGTCCACGCGGCCCACCCGCACCTTCCTCGGATGCGACGATTTTCCCGCTGAAACAACCGATATGCTGATTCAACTCGGGGCTGCCCGCATGATAGTGGTAACCATAGACAGCGTCCTGAATGCCATTGCACTGGTCCAGTTGGTCAGCCTCTTCGCTACCCTCCGGCAGGGGGCCGTAGATGCCAAATCCGTCCATTGCATAACCCATAATAGCCGGGTGCCCATTGGCATCGGTACCGGCGCTGTTACAACCTTCCCGCGCGGTTGCAGCATGATAATGGTAACCATCACTTGGATTTACGTGACCACCACAATCATCAAATGGCGCAACAGTAATAGCCGCCAAAATGGCTTCCACCGGCGCTTGAGCAGCTATCTGGAAGCCGTTCAGTGAAATACCCGCTGAGGCGGACAAAGTGGTGGATGCGTCGGCCAGTTGCGGCGTTACGGGTATCAGGAATTCGAGTTCGAGATCGCGATCAGCGGTAAGATCAGACAAACTGCATTGCACACAGAACCCTGCGTATTCCGGCCCCACGTTCGGGTTGGCCGCGGCTTCGCAGTCTTCTACGGTGCGGGTAATATTTACGTTGCCTTCGGCATCTGCAAACGATGACCAGGCGTCCGACGGATACACTTGCCCGTATATATTCGCCAGGTCCAGAATGAACTCGCCATCTGCTTCGTAGAAAGTCGTACCGTCCAGCCACACGCCAGCCTCGTTTTCACCGGTCGAGGTTGTTTCCGGACAAAACGGACCGATCAGGTCGCTGGCTTTCCCAACACCTGATGTACGCAATGAATAACATTGTGTCTGTGTGCCGTCGGAGAGTTCGCAATCTACAATGTCACTACCCTGGAGCGCATCGGCACCAAACAGGGTTAAGTCGACCCCGGCGACATCCGTTTCAGCAGCAACCGGCGTCTGGACGGGGCTGGCCTCGTCACTGGAGCCACACCCACCGAGCGCGGCTAGTGATACTACAAACGGTGCAAAAAACCAACGTCGCCGCAATGGGCTTTCAGGTGATGTCATAATCAGATAACGCCAGGTAATAGAATGTGTATGTAAATACGGTGGGAGATATTTCACAGACCTCATTATGAGGGTTTTTTGCTGACCCTTTCAATACTGGAAGTGTAACTCCACAGTTTTTCATTACTTCAATGGCATCGCCGCACTTACCGGGTGAACTTACGACCGGTTATAGAACCACAACAAACCGGCCGGCAATTTTGCACAAGGCATCGACACTGCCAACTCAACTACTCACCACGGATTTGCAAGCCAAAGCGCTTCAACGGCTCAATGATGTTGCCGGATTCGGCGGTGGCCTGCGCCAGATTAGTCGTCTCACCCGGATCAACCACCAGGTCGTATAGAGCCTCTGTACCGTCATCATACGCTATGTACTTGTGCGACTCTGACCGCACAGTCCAGCCGCTGCCAAGCGGCGTATCGCTTTCAAATTCTGTGTAGAGGTAATCACGCGCAATCGCATCGGCGGCGCTGAAGCTCTGAACAATGCTCTGACCATCCAACCCCTCCGGAACCTCCGCGCCTGCCAACACAGCAAAGGTAGGGAAAAAATCAGCAATACTTACCAGACCGGCTTCCCGCTCACCGATTCTCCCTACGCCCGCCCCGGAGATAACCAAAGGCACATGCACTCCAGCCTCAAACAGACTTCCTTTACCATGACTGTTAGTCGGGTACACTGATCTATCGATAACATTTTTTGGTGTACCGTTATCCCCGATAACCATGATAATTGTATTATCAATCGTCTCTTCATCCAGTGCGTCAAGCAAGCGACCTAATTCTGCATCCAGTGTTTCGATTGCTGATAGATAATAGTCCCGCTGATTTGCCCTTATGTCTGCATCAGTACCAGAGAGATTCCGCTGGTTGAATTCTTCGGGCGGCGCATGAAACGGGCTGTGAGGCGCAGAAAACGCCAACCAGGTGAACCATGGCGCTTGTTGATCACCAATCCATTCAATCGCATAGTCCACCAATGCCGTAGTGTGATAAGTGGTATTTTGCTCTGACACCCCGTTGACGGTCACCTGCCAGTCAAAATAGTCCTCGATATTACCGGCCAGGTTACCCGCATAGTGATCCACTCCCAGTTGAGCCGGGTGTGAAGCGTCGGGGCGGGCACCGCCGACATGCCACTTACCAAAGACGGCCGTCTTATAGTTTGATGTTAGATCAGTCGAATCAAGGAACGTCTGGATCGTGCCAACCTCTGCAGACAGTACCCCGGGGGTAAAAGTCACACCATTGTTAACACCGTGCTTACCGGTTAACAGTGCGGCTCGTGTTGTGGTGCAGCTTGGCGTTGCCCAGACGTTTTCATAGACCAACCCGCGTTGCGCCAACCCGGTGATAACCGGCGTATCGGGTAGATCACTTCCGAGTGAGTACTGAGCGCTGGCATCAAGCCCCTGATCATCTGTAATCACAAACAATATATTGGGCTGGTCCACGCCAGTGCCGGCTGGAGCAGCAATGGGCTCGCTGCCGGTGTCGTCACCTGAACCAGTATCAACAGCCTCGGGACCAATTGCCGTTTCAGACCCACATGCGACGAGCGCGAGGACACAGACAGAAGCCACCACAACTGTTAAACGGTGTACATAACGACTTAACATAGGATCACTCAGCCTCAATTATCGAAACAATAACAACGCCACCAATCAGTGTTGATCCATAGTATTAAAACCAAAGAGCGGTCAACACCCCTGACGTAAACCACCGCAATCACCCGGCCACCTGACTCCAGTAGCACACACCGCAGCCGGACAAAACCTGTAAACCACCATTAAAAGCGGACAGCGAATGAGCAAATGAAAGCCCACCCGAAACTGAACACGGTTTGCGCACCAACACCAACGGACATTGACATCACCCGACAACCACTCACAGGCGACTTACTTTTTCATCAAACGCGATCAGAAGGGCTATCCGCCAGCGACAAACGGTCGAGTAGAAGGTGGGTATATCATTGCGGTGCCGTGCGATTTTCCAGCCAATCCCGACAAGATGACATAACATCATGAAACGCTACAGCAATCTATACCGGTTGAACGCATCTTACCCAACACGCAAAGCACCCTTGCCCGGCCATTGCGGCCGGCGCGGCACCTGACAGAGCACTAACAGCGCTGCTGGAAGATGGCACGCTTAAGCTGACCGGGGTAATAATGGAAATGAAACCGTAGTCCTGGTTTGTCAGTTGTGGTCATTATCAATGACTGAAAGGGCCGTTAGAACCATCGGCATTCGCGACAAAATGCTATGTTTTGCAGCCATAGCAGCAAGTTTTACGTCGATATTACGCCGCTCATGTCTTTATCCACTTTACTATGCCGCAGACTGCAAAGACTCTGCCACCGTGCTTATGCATCTTCTTAGCCGCGCCCGCTTGCAACCCTGTTTAAAAAATGTAAAAGAACCTCTCCTAAGGTGTGCACTTGATGAGCACTGGCAGTCGGTTTACGCTGAAAATGCCGGATTGACCAAAGTGATGCGGAAACCTACCGATAGCCAGTTACCGATCAGTGATTTTTGCCTTTCTGCTCTGACAACCATCCGGAAAGATGATTTAGCAACTTTGTACTCTGTGCTTTTTCGGTAATTACTCAATCGCAGTCAGGTATCAGTGCATCCGCAAAATAAAACCCGCTGACTCTGACACTAGAACCTGGATAGTCTCCAACACGTTATTCACGATCGCCCAGCGCGGTTTAGACAGTATCTCTGGTAGCCGTATGAAAAAGATAGTAGCCAAGTTGTCAAAGTTTGTACCTGCTGTATTAGTAGGGATTGCCAGTCCGGCACTGATGGGCGAAGACCTTTCATCGATTACCCACGATAAAAACACCGGGCATTTCCAGTGGGCATCCGCGATGCTGAATGCCTGCGATCACAGCAGCCACGACTTCAGCACTTTGCCGGTAAGCAATGACACTCTCTCGTTAACTGCTCAGATAAATAACGCAGCGCACCGTAGAACGGTGCTACAGATAACCGAAACCGATCTGCAAACAGCAATTGAGGATCTTGACGGACACATCGATAGCAGCCAATTGCTTACAGCAGCCGAGCTCTATGCCGTGCGCGATACTATTGCCGGGGAGAAAGAGGACGGCATCCTTACCAGCAGTGTATCGTTACTTGAAACGGCCTATGCCACCATTCAGCGCTATGAGAACATTCACGGCGCTCTATTTACACCAGCCGGTACGCAAACTTTTAACTTGGCAGACAGCGACACTGACGGACGCGCGCTGGAGAGGACAATGCACAGCCTCTACCTTGCCGTATTTGATGCCATTGATGCCGACCGTATCGCATCCGATACCGATATCATCGACGGTCTGGCGTTTGGGTCGGCAAGCTACTTTCCCGGTGACGTTGGCCAATCAGCCAATCCGTCGACCGTACACACCGTTGAAATTAATGCATCTGTGCCAGAGGATTGGGGGCGACCCAATCTGTACTCGACACTGCCCGCACGCAGACCCACTGGCACCTACCTGACACCTGGTGCCATTGCGGAGATCACCGTACCTGCTGCACTTATTAACAAAGGTTACCAGGTACGGGTGGGCGCCCACAGCTGGGATCTGTCCGCAAAGAGCTCTCAACGCCGTCTCGCCAGAGCAACCAAGCTATTCCCCATCACCAGCACCTTGACCCGGGTTGCCAACCCGCTCGGCGGCAACGTCTATATCGAGGTGCCGCATCTTGCCGACGACGGCATGGTAGAAGTATCGATTGCCAACGTGGTGACATCGCCGTACTTTTCAGCGCGCGATGTTGACCGGATTACCGAAGCACAATGGGAGGCCGCAGAGCGCGCCGCACCCGGCCCATGGACAGATATAGAAACTGACCGGGTGATGATGAGCGTGCCATCGAAATGGGTACGGGATTTCTCTTTTGCCGACATGATGGAAATACTCAACGAGTATGACACGCATATGGATTTAATCTCCGATTACATGGGCAAGCCGCACATCAGAAACAAGCCGTCAATCTTCATGCAGGTGGATGTAATTTTTCGGGGCAGTGCGTTTTACCCCGGCTACCCGATGAGCAACTATCCGTCATTCACCTCCGACACCCCACAGTCACCACTGGTATCCGGCCACGCCTTCGATCAAACCATGCTGCATGAGCATGGCCATGCCACTTACATGACTAAATTCACCACCAATGAACGAGAGTCAATTGTGCACATGTTGTATCCGTACATTGCCACTCAACTCTACGGCCTGCCCCTCGAAGAGTCGTTTTCCAATTCACTGGCCTATGCCAAAAGTACCGACCGGACAATGGATGATGTGTTTATCAGCTGGGCGTTACGCGATGAGTTCATTAACGATATCGACATGGGTTTCCCTAACGCGGCGTATAAGCACCGGGGTCATGCAGATCACATTCAGTATGTAGAACTATTCGGCTGGAGCGCGCTGACAGAATTCAATCGAAAACTGAATGTAGACTTCGTCGAGACGGGCTTCGATTTTCATCGCAATGAACACGAAAATAATGATCGACTGCTGCGTTTATCCCGCGAGGCGGGCGTGGATGTGCGGCCGTTGTTTCATCTTTGGGGGCATAGCCCGAATAACGAAGCAACCCTGCAGGCTGCACTGAATGCAGAAAACCTGAGTCCCTCCGCCGAAATATATGATCTGATGGTGGCGTTTAAGTCGACCATACCGTTTACCCAGGCGGACTACGATGGCTGGTACACGAGAATGTCAGCTGTGCTGTTCTCCGGGCATCGCACTGAGTTCTGGGACCCGTTGGCAGAGTCCTATGACACTGGTCGCGCACAGAATGCAGTGGATCGGATTGACCAGTTACTGACGCTCTACTATCCGGATGGACGTCCGGCATCAGCACCGGTCACTATGTATCAGGATGAGAACTTTGGTGGTGCGTCGTGGCAACTGGCAACCGGTGCTTACGACATCAACAGCATCAGAGCTTCTGTGGTGGGCAATGACAGTATCTCTTCCATACGTATACAGGCGGGCTATCAGGCCACACTTTGCCAGCACAATGTAAGCAATACCAACAATGGCGGCCTGTGTGAAACGTACACCTCGTCTGCCGCACAGCTGGGTGCGCTAAATAATCAAACCTCCTACATCAATGTGCTGGCCATTCCGGACTCTACCGTGGTGGATGCTTTCCCGAAGGATTTTCAGCTTTTCCCGCGTGACACGGTAACCAACACGGCATCCGTAACGGTGTCGGGAGTCGCGGGATCAGATACCTCAGAGACTCTATTGAATGTCTATCGCGATGGTGCGCTATGGAGCAGTCTGACGCACAGCCGTGCAGAATCTTCAGCCTTCCAGTTCAGGGTCGACTTACCGGCAGAGCTTGCCAACTACAATTTCGAACTACTATCCACAGACGCCGTCGACAACCAGACAATCATCGCGACAGCTGATTCGGTGGTGGCGGGCGATGTCTTTGTAATCAACGGTCAATCCAATGCCGTCAGTGGTATCTACTCAGCATCTGATTCCAGCACAGAAGACAGCAGCGATTTTATTCGCACCTATGGCGGATGGGGCACTGACACCTGGAACGACAACGACGACTGGCATATAGTGCGGGCTGAGTGTCGACCATTGTCACAGCCGCTTGCCTGTGTTGGCCGCTGGGGTTTGCGATTCGCCGCCGAGCTGCAGTCAAGCATCCAGATTCCTGTCGCCGTGATAAATCAGGGCAGAGGCGGACAGGCGATCAATTACTTCGCGGCCAATACAGGCAATGTATATGACCTGACTACCAACTACGGGCAGCTACTGACCCGCCTTGAAAACGGCGGCGTCGCCGACAACATTCGAGCGCTGTTCTGGTACCAGGGCGAGAGCGACCGGCTTGATAACCAGGCACACTTTGATCAGTTTCCGGCACTCTATAATCAGTGGCAGGCTCAGTACCCGTCAATAGATCAATACTATGTTTTTCAGATTCGCCACACTTGTGTTCCGAATGATGAAGAGTTTGGTCAGGGATCCCAGATCAGTAATTTCCAGCGTGACTTTGCCAATGCGCGTGATAACGTCACACCGGTTTCAACCACTGGCCTGGACGCCCATGACGGCTGTCATTTCGGCTACCAGAGTGGCTATCAGCAGATCGGTGATAACGTTGCACGGATGGTGGAAGATAAACTCTATGATGGCAACCTGAGTAACGCCGACGCAGCGGATATTGTGGTAGCGTCACGCATTGATGACACCACTTTGGCGCTCACCTTTACCGAGGGCAACACGCTGGTGGCTGACGATGGATTTGAAGCATTGTTCGAGCTTCGCGACAGCTTTGACACACCCTACAACATATCAGCGGGGGTCGTTCACAGCGACGCTGTGGTACGACTAACCGTTGACAGAGTGATTCAGGAAGGCGACCAACTGCAGCTGAGCTATCTGAGCTTGTCCGGTAATCAGAACTGGCTGACTAACGAGGCAGGCATTGGCATTCTGTCATTCCTTGATTTTCCCGTAGACACATCGGCCGACCCACTGCTGCCGGTGGAACCACCGCCGCCGGTAGACCCGCTAGAGCCTGCGGACCCGGTCAGCACCTACGGCGTTGACACAGATCAGGATGGTGTCCCGGACACCATAGAAGTCGCAGAGAATACTGATCCATCCAGTGACACCAGCTTTCGCGACAGCGACAATGATAACGTCGCTGACTTCAGTGACCCCGATAGTGACGGCGATGGCAACTGGAATTTGTTCGAGCCCGGGTCATTTCCCTACTACGACCGGGACGGCGATGCTGTACCGGCCTACCTTGATGACGACGACTACAACAAGCGGGTTGGCGACAACAACAACGCGGTCGAAGCGTTGTTCGATGCGGATAATAACGGTACAGCAGATTTCTCAGAAGTGGCGACTAACAACGTTGATCGTGACAGCGACGGCGTACCCGATATCGTTGAAGCCGTTGATAACACCGTCGCCACTGATGCCAGCAGCTTTCTGGACTTCGATAACGACACCATCCCTGACTACCTCGACGAAGACGACGACAACGACGGCATTCCCGACATCATTGAAGGAAGCAGTGATGCCGATCAGGACGGCATTGCCAATCAATTCGATACCGACAGTGACGGTGACGGTGTTAGTGATACCGAGGAAGGCACTGCAGATCTCAATGGCGATGCACTACCCAACTTCCTCGATCCAGCCACTACGACCACAACAGCCGCTCCCGACCGGGATAACGACGGCATTGCCGATGCCGTTGATGGCAGCCAGGACACCGATCTGGATGGCATCGCAAACCAACTCGACACCGACAGCGATGGCGACGGCCTGACTGATCTGATAGAGACTAATGCGGATTTCGACGGTGATGGTATACCGAACTTTCTGGATAACGACAGCGACGCCGACGGCATTAGTGATCAGCTGGAAGGCATGGCAGATGGCGATAATGATTCCTACGGCAACGCCGTCGATCCCGACAGTGATGCCGACACCATCCCTGATAGCATCGAACTGGCCGATGACCCTGACGCCGATGGCATCCCCAATTATCTCGACAGTGACAGCGACGGTGACGGGGTTGCAGACCTACTGGAAACCGCGGCCGATTTTGATGGTGACGGCATTCCGGACTACCTGGACAATAACAACGCCGACCCGGGTGATTCGGCCCCTTTACTCACCACCGGTACCGGTTGCGTTTTAGCAGGGACTGCCGGGACGCCGGACCCATCGCTGTTGTTTCTGTTGTTGAGCGCTTTTGTCATGCTGTGGCGTCGCCGACGAGTAGCGTAACGCCGCGCAAAGCACGGTGCCGCGCTGACACCTGGTGTAATTGGTCGTCACACGATAGTCGTCGCGTGTCTAGCACTGCCAAACCCCTGTTACACCACATAATACAGCACAGGGGCGCGGCAGTTATGGTGCAATCACCCACCGCACTTAACCCGCTTAAGCCTGAGACCTGCATCGTTATCGCCCCGGGCTGCATATGGCCGGGGGCTGAAACAGGCAATGACAGGCGTTTAGAACAGCACCATCGCGGCGACACTTGAACCAATTCACGTTCTGCAAAATACACGGCTGCACCGCAACGCCCCGATTTATGACGATACGCCAACGGCGTCAGTGGCTGGCGGGAAATTGGCACGGTTAGCGCAACCTCTCTACATTCCCCGCAACCCGGATCATCACCATGCTGAAATATCCCGTTTTTGCGCTTGCGCTGCTCGCATCATCAGCTGCTGCAGCAGACATAACGATCAGCGGCAGCATGAAAAAGTGGCACCCGATCATTATCGATAACACCGGTCCGACGGGCACACTGAACGAAAATCTTTACCAGCCAAACCCGTTTCTCGACTACCGCTATAACGTAAAATTTACCAGCCCGAGCGGCACTGAGTACACCGTCCCCGGGTATTTTGCCGGTAACGGCCTGGGAGGTGGCACGGGATCAGTGTGGCGGGCAAAATTCTCGGCTGACGAAGTCGGCCAATGGCAGTACCAGATTCTGTTTCGTCGTGGCGACAATATCGCCGTGTCACTGATTGCCGATGAAGGTGACACCGTGCCATCTGACGGCGAGACCGGCCACTTTACCATTACCCCACAGAGTGCCGACGACCCGGGCTTCCTGTCCAGCGGGCGGCTGCAGTACGACGGTACGCACTATTTAAAATTTGCCGATGGCCCGTACTGGATAAAAGGCGGTGTCGACAGCCCGGAGAATTTCATGGGCTACGCCGGTTTTGATAATACCGTTGATCACCCCGGTGGTGCTGGCACCAACACAATGGCTGACGGTGTGCACCGCTATGAATCACATACCGCTGACTGGCAGGACGGCGATCCGCTATTTACCAATTCCGCTAATCCGGAGGGCGCCAAAGCAATACTGGGTGCGATTAACTATCTGGCAAGTGAGCAGGTAAACTCGATCTATTTTTTACCGATGAACCTTGGCGGGGATGGTCGCGAGACCTATCCGTTTATTAATACCAGCGGCTCTGATCACGATAATACCCACTACGATATCTCGAAACTTTTTCAGTGGAGTATCGTGCTTGACCATATGCAGAACAAAGGTATAGCCACCAATATTGTTCTGGCAGAGATTGAGGCCGGCAATACAAACTGGCTGGACGATGGGCAGCTCGGCACGCAACGCAAACTCTATTACCGCGAGTTGATCGCCCGTTTTTCACATCTGCTGGGGCTGAAGTGGAATATCTCGGAAGAGAGCAGGCTCGGTGACGAACGCCATATCGCGTTTGCCGAATACATCAGGCAGCTGGACTGGGCCGAGCATCCAATCAGCGTGCACACCGAGGTAGATCGACCGGATCGCCAGTACAACGGACTATTGGGTAACCCGGCGTTCGATGCTTCATCGATACAATTCAGTGCCGAAAACGCTGACCTCTACGTAGAAACCTGGCGCGCCAGATCCGCAGAGGCCGGATGGCCATGGGTGATCGATATGGATGAAGTGGCTCCCGGTCGCACGGGTCTGACTGATTCAAATATCGATGAGCTACGAAAGAGCGTGCTGTATCCCGTGTACTTCAGCGGAGGCAACACTGAGTGGTATTTTGGCTACCACCTGTTACCACTGGGTGGTGACATGCGGACCGAGGACTTCCGCACTCGCGAACCCATGTACCGCTACATGCTCTACGCCCGAACACTACTGGAAACCGAAACACCATTCTGGGAAATGGAACCCGCCGATGAATTGCACAGCGCCGGTGCCACCACTGGCGTACAGGTGTTTGCTAAAGAAGGCGCGGTGTATGCCGTCTATCTGCCTTCCGCCACCGAGACCGGGCAACTCACTGTCGTAGAAGGTGAATACGAGCAACGCTGGTTCAACCCGCGGACCGGTGAGTTTGCCGGCGGCACTATCACCACCACCACTAATCCTATAGAGTTGGGTGCCGCACCGGACACAGCCGAAGAAGACTGGGTGGTCATCGTCAAAGCGCCGGGTTACGTGCTACCCGATGTCATACCGGAACCCGACCCGGAACCTGAGGATGTCGACAATACTGATACGGATGATAAAACGCAAGCACCTGCCGGGCAACCAACCACTGACACTCCGGTACTGGGTAACGCTACACCGAAGTCCGGCGGCAGCGCCGACCCGTACTTTTTTGCTTTGTTGTTTTTTCTGGCGGCTGTTGTATCGCGACGAAAAGTGCGCTAACGAACTGCAACGGGTAAAAGTCGCGCAATGACAGACGTCGATACCCTTGACGTCTGTCGCGATGGGCAACCGGTGAAGGCACATACGCTCCGCCTACCAGCCTAAATCACGAACGAACGGCCGCTTTCTGACCAACCAGAACCGCCGCCGGTAGCTGATTTAATGGCGATGATCGAGGCACCTCAATAGTCGCAGTGCACTACAAAAGCACGCAGATCACGACTCCGGGGGGTTGTCGCCCATCAAATATCGAGGACCGTTGCCCTGCCCCGCTGCACTGTCGGACGGGTTGTAAATATGACACTTTTGCAGTGACAGACAACCGCACCCGATGCAACCGGTGAGCGCGTTTTTCAGGTCAGTCAGTCTGGCAATGCGATCATCTATATCGACACAGAACTGACGACTCAGGCGCTGCCAGTCCGCTTTGTTGGGTGTTCGCTGATCCGGTAGCGTGGATAACAACCCGGCGATCTCCTCCAGCGAGTAGCCCAGCCGCTGGGAAATTAATATAAACGATACCCGTCTTATTGCCGAACGCGGAAACAGTCGCTTGCCACCCGCACTTCGTACCGATGGCAACAGCTTTTTATCATCGTAAAAACGCACCGCGGACACCGCTACTCCGGTGCGCCTGGCCAACTCACCAATACTGATTCTGGGGTCTCGCGCAGTTTTTTTCATATGCCCTGTTGATCTCAAGTTAACTTTAGGTAGTAAACTAAAGCTGCAGTGTTGGCAGTAACACCCACCTGTCACTATTACCGCATTTAACGCCACTACACAACCAAAAGCGCATGGACCGATCAATGGAGAATGACACCATGCAAGCCACGCAGGAACACACCAGCCCAGCCGTTGAAAGCATGCATACCACAGTGCTGTGCCGCGCATGCAACCGGACGAAACGCTGGTGCCGGCATCCGGTTTGAGACCGATGTATCGGGCAACATTGACATTGACGTTGTAAGCCACACATAACCCCTTCCACCGACACAGTAACACCGGACAATTGAATTATGACAAAACTACTGGTTTTTTCCGGCAGCACACGCGCCGCCTCTCTAAACAAAAAGCTTGCAGCCAGTACGGCTGCCATCGCAGAGAACGAAGGTGCCGAGGTCACTCTGCTTGACCTGGCCGACTACCCGGCAGCGGTTTACAACGGTGACGATGAAGCCGCCAATGGTGTACCTGAGTCAATGCAAAAGCTTAAAAAAATATTTGCAGAGCACGATGGCTTTATAATTTCCAGTCCGGAGTACAACGGCCACATACCGCCGTTGCTAACCAATACATTCAGCTGGGCATCACGCTCAGAAGGCGATGAGCAAGGCATGGTTGCCTTTGCCAATAAAAAGGCCGCTATAATGGCCGCCTCGCCCGGTCGCCTGGGGGGAATTCGAATGCTGCCCCGCCTGCGAGACACACTTGCCGAATTAGGCATCGTTGTTGTGCCGGGCTTTGTCACAGTGCCTATGGCTACAAAGGCTTTTACGGACGACGGCGCTCTCATCGACGACGCCACCATAAACAGCATCCGCCAGTTAGTCGGGCGATTGATTGCCGCCTGTCACTGAGCACCGGACCGGCCGCCTGCGCCATTATTCTGTGCACAAACAGAATCAACTACGACAACAGTGAGCACCCGATACTTGTTATTTATCTACTGCCCTGGCGAAGAACAGTACCGCCCCTGCTATCCACGTCCGCTTACACAGCCGGGGCTTTGTCGAAAAAGTTGAGATCCGGTAGCTGTATAGGTAGCTACTTCGGGTAATTACAGGCCTCGCCTGTACCCCCCGACGATAAGCCCGGCGCTTGCCGGGTGCCTCGGGACTGTGTCTACTTATAATGATGGCAACCGACCCTCTTAAAGTTACCGGGACCACCGTGCTGCCTCATTAACAGATCACGCTAGTCTGTCACGCGAAGTTCTTCATACGAAATCATCACGGTGGCTCGATAAGCGGGTCTTTGTACCAGCAGGTCATAGTATCGCTTAAGGTGTTGATACTCAGTCCGCTCAATGTCGATGTCAAAGTATCGATACAGCACATGGCCAAGAACAATATCGGCCAGAGTAAAGTCATCTCCGACCAGATACTCATTGCCCGCCAGTTGCTTATCCGCGATGGCTAGATATTTATCAAGACCTTTTAACGCCGTGCTTATCGCCGGATAATTGCGCTTAGAGGGTGCCGTTCTTACCACGGCCCAGAATAGCGGCCCGGTGAAATTAAGTGCGACATTGATTTTTACCCATTCGGCCCACTGATCAACGACAGCACGTTTTTCAATGTCTGCCGGCCAAAACGGATCAACACTATAGCGACCGGCCAGGTAGCGGTTAATCGCCATACTCTCCCAGAGCGGAGGTAAGTTACCATCGATCAATGTGGGGATAGTTCCATTGGGGTTCATGCTCAGATATTCTTCGGTATCAACAACCCCATACCTGAAGCCCGCATCAATTTGCCGGTGCTCCAGATCGAGCTCACGCAGACACCACCTTACCGCCTGCACATTTGAGGACGATTTTCTACCCCACACTTTAATCATGTAATTCTGCTCGATGTTTGTTTCAAGTCAGGCAGCTCTGACCCCCGGGGGTGCTGACCGCTATGGCTGTCCACCTATTGCAGCATTCAAGGAATGCCGACGATGGTGATTGTCGGCTGAATGCACACAAAAAGAAAAGCAAGCTATCCGGCACCCTTGCCAGACTTAGCACCCAACCTGAATTTAATGCGCCATGATCACCGGTAAATCTGCCGATTGCAAAATGTGCCGCGTGGCACCACCAAAGACAAACTGACGCAGCCTGCTCTGTGTATAGGCCCCTTTGACCAGCATATCAGCGCCGATGGCTGTCGCTTCCTCGACAATTGCCTGCCCGGGGGACCGGTCGTCGGGATCGATTTCCACCAGCGACGCATTAATACCGCTGTGCAGCAGGTTACTTACCAGCTGCTCACCATCAGGCCCCGGGACAGACCATCCGTCCAGCGTTAGAACACTGACTTTTGCTGCATCGAGCAGGATCGGCATGCTAAGGGCGACTGTGCGGGCGGTCTCTGTGCTGCGATTCCATGCGATAGCGATGTGATCACCGATATTGTCCACACGGTGTCCTGTGATCAGTAGCGGGCGGCCCGTTTCAAACAACGCCGATTCACAGATGATGTTCCAGTCAGTCCACTGATGACCATAGCCCCGACCGACAACAATCAGATCGAAGACTCGTCCGTCATTGCCGATGGCGTGGCTGTTTTTATTTACCTGATCACGCCAACCGGCACTGACTGAACCGGCATGCCGGCGCATCGGGCCGGGCGTTATATCGTGTTGAGCGAGCACTTCTTCAAAACAGGATTTTGCCTGCGCTGCCTGTTGTTGAATGTCTTTCTCGGTCTCGGTTGTGTAACTGCCGATCATTTCCATGCCAACGCCACCGTGGACAATCTGTGGACTCGGGGCGATAAAAATGCCTTCAATATGGCTATTAAAGCGTCTGGCAATCAGTATTGCGTGAGCTAAAGCCGATCTGGCAGCGTCATCGTCAAAGAAGGGAATCAACAATGTTTTCATAGTGTCTCTCCGTTCGTCTTATCTGGCTAGCTGATAAATTATTTCCGCTGAGTATCAAACAGGGTTGGGGGAAGACCTGTTTACTACCATAACAAACGACCGGACGCTGTCAAATACCCGCACTTCGCCCGCGCAGCACAATAACGGAACCTGACACTATTTCACCGACGGGTATTGAAACCCGGGCAATTGCCCGACAACAAACCTTTTGCTGCCTGTACTAATGAATCCGGGCAACCCGGTTTGACAAGGGCTTTTATCGACTGACCACACGTCGCAGCGCGCAGACGTCGTTAAACCACAGCGCAGGATGGTGATCAGAAGCACCGGTTACCCGGCCCGTAAAACCGCCCCGGTTAACCAACACCTGCGCTGTCTGCAGCAGGGAGTTTCGGGCACGATTTCGGTGTACCATAGGCACTCCGAACCCACCGCTTAAGCGTTACTTTACACAGAGCTTTTTGTTCAATGCGGCAGCTAAAAAATCTACCCCTCGGGGCATACCTGCTCCAGTGATCACCGCCGATTCATCGCTGCTGATCGAGCTTGCGGTCATCACCACCGGCGGCTTTATCGCCGCTCTGGTTAACGCGGCCTTTGCTACCGGGGGCATTTTCATTGTTCTGGCTACCAGTACAGCCGTCTTCCCGCTCACCGTCGCCGTTCCCATGCAATCCGCACTGGCGTTCGGCTCTCTGGTTGCCCGTATCGTTTATTTTCACAAGTATATTTACTGGCCCATTGTTGTGATGTTTGTGGCCGGTTGCGTGATTGGCGTAACGACAGGTGCCAACGTCTTTGTCATCATGCCGGAGTCTGCCATTGGTTTACTTCTGGGCGCACTGTTACTGGTACTGATCTGGGCACCTGATTTCCAGCTGCCGATGGCCGATAAAAAACCGTTTTTCCTGATTGGTATTGCACATTCGTTTATCGCTACCGTGTTTGGCGTCGGCAGCCTGTTGCAACCGGTCATTCTTCGAACCCGGCTGCTCAAGCTACAGATCACCGCCACTCTGGCCGTGTGCATGATCAGCATGGATGTTTTCAAGATTACCGCCTACGTCAGTCACGGTTTCAACTACGCCGCCTATCTGCCCCATATTGTGCTTGCGACCGGCGCCGGGTTTGCCGGTACCTATGTCGGCAAACGGGTCGAGCACCGGGTGTCGGAACAAACGTTCAGGCGGGTATTTAAATGGTTGATAACTTTTGTCGCATTACGGCTACTAACCCGCGGCGCATGGCAGTTATATTCGGGTCAATAACCGGGTAACGAGGTCTTATCCCTTGAACAACTACGACTACATTATTGTTGGTGCCGGATCGGCCGGATCAGTTCTGGCAAACAAACTCAGTGCCAGCGGCAAATATTCTGTGCTGTTGCTGGAGGCGGGCGGCAGTGACAAAAAGTTCTTTGTGCAAATGCCGATTGGCTACGGCAAAACCTACTATGACGACGCGGTCAACTGGAAATACACCACGGAACCCGTTGCCGGACTAAATAATAAGCCAAGCTACTGGCCCCGGGGTAAGGTTCTTGGTGGTTCAAGTTCTATAAATGCGATGGTTTATGTTCGCGGCCACCCTCAGGACTACGACGACTGGGCAGCCGATGCACCGGGCTGGGACTGGGCCAATGTGGCACCGGTGTTCAAACGCATGGAAGACTGGGCAGGAGGCGCTGATGACAATCGCGGCAGTGGTGGCCCGTTATCGGTGACCGATACCAAAGACCAGGTGCATCCGCTTTGTCAGCACTACCTGGATGCCGCCGGACAGTTGCAAATCCCATTCAATGCTGACTACAACAGCGGCTCTATGGAGGGTGCGGCTCTCTACCAGATCACTACCGCGGGGGGCTTGAGAGCCTCAAGCGCACGCTGTTATCTGCACCCTGCCCTGTCCCGCAGCAATCTCACACTGAAGAAGAAAGCCCATGTGCTCAAAGTAACGTTTGACGGTGTCAGAGCCACCGGCGTGATCTATAGAAGCCGCGGCACTGATACAACCGTTACGGCGAACCGGGAGGTTATCCTTTGCGGGGGCGCTATAAATTCACCCCAGTTACTGCAGCTTTCCGGTATCGGCTGCAAAACTCTGCTTAAGCAGTTTGGGATAGCGCCGGTTGTCGACGCGCCGATGGTCGGGCAGAACCTGCAGGATCACCTAGGCGCTGACATGGTGTGCCGCTCCACGGTACCCACGCTAAACCAGGTATTGCGACCCTGGCACGGCCGCCTGAGAGTTGGCCTGCAGTTTCTATTGCAACGGCGTGGCCCGCTAACCCTCAGCCTGAATCAGGCCGGTGGGTTTATCCGCATAGATCCCGGCGCCAATCGGCCTGATCTGCAATTGTACTTCACACCGCTCAGCTATACGCGCGCACCGGTAGGTACACGACCCCTTATCAGCCCTGATCCGTTCCCGGGTTTTTTAATCGGCTTCAACCCGTGCAAGCCTACCAGCACCGGTCACCTGCAGATTAAATCAGCTGATGCGATGGTCGCACCTGAATTGCATCCGAA